>JBHLPB010000136.1:0-7101 GCA_048939905.1 Promethearchaeota archaeon | reverse complement strand
TGGCAAGAAAATCCTTCTGAAGTTCATGAACCCAGTCAATCTCACCCAATACTTTGCTGCAATCTATGTCTGGCAAAAGAGATTCGCACTTGAATTGAGAGAGAGGTTCGACCAAATGTGGGATGAGGCGAAGGAACTCCCCAAGTGAACTCCAAGCATCGATTGAGCCCGTTGTTGACGGTACTCAACACGGAGATGAGTCTAGGAAGACCGTGTGAAGAGCAAGAACATATGTAGGGAGCAATCGAGTGATGTAATCATGTTGGATCTTTGGCTGCTCTCTAGGATTACAGTACTCATCTTCTGTATCTGTGTTGTCTTGTATGGCGCGTGGGTTGTCTGGCCTTTGGTTATCGGAGCAGCGTGGATACCAACACCAACGGAAACCGGACGTAAAATCCTAGAACTAGCCAAGGTACGCGAAGATGACGTCCTTGTCGACTTGGGGTCTGGAGATGGGCGTATCATTATCATGGCGGCTGAAGATTATGGTGCTACTGCTATTGGTATAGAAGCAGATCCACTTCGAGTCCTATGGTCTAGACGTGCGATTCGAAGGCGCTCTCTGGAGAACAAGGTGCATGTGATTCAGGGCAACTTCTTCAATCAAGACTTGTCAAGTGCGACTGTTGTGTTTGTATACCAATGCGAGGGGGTAAACAGACGATTGAAGGACAAGTTGGCTAGTGAGTTGAAACCGGGCACACGAATTGTGTCATTTAGTCATCCTTTTGATGGTTGGACGCCAGTCGAAACGACTGAGAAGCCAGATATTTATCTATACGTAGTTTGAAAGAACTCCTCCCGGTCCACATGGATGGCTAGGTCAAAGCCGAAAGAAGATGGTATTTAAGATAGAGGTTGGCGACAAGAACTCAACTTGAAGATACTTGACTATTCACGGCTCAAAAGACAAGAGTTTGCTGGACTATCTACCTTCCAAATCCTCACGTTCTTTCGAAGATCTATAGTGTACACCTTCCTGTCAATCTATCTGAGGTCACTGGGTCTCTCAACCACTGAAGTGACATTGATGGCCACAGTGGGAATGATAGCCAACGCACTCACACAGTCATTCCTCTGGGGTGGTCTCTTGGACAAATACCGAAGGCCCACGGAGTTCGTGATTATAGGAGAGTTTCTCGCAGGTGTCGGACACATCTTCATGGTCTTCGGGTACATGTTCTTTCTTGGACTGAATCAGTTGATTGTTGCTGGCTACGTCATAATATTCAGTCTTGGCGGGATTGAAGTCTTCTGGAGCATGTCCAACGTCGGATGGTCTGCATTGATCTCAGAATTGACCGATATTGATGAGAGAAAGAAGATCATGGGACAGTTCTCAATCATTGGCGGTTTTGGCGGACTAGGAGGAGCATATCTTGGTGGACTCCTATTCGACTACGGTACAGGGTTTGCCAATGGAATCATCTTCAATATTGCAGCAGTAGTCATGATATTCTCCAGCTTCATCGTCTACTTCTCAGTCCGACTCAAGAAGGTGGAAAGGACACAGGAATCTGATGATGTTCCATCTCAGAAGCAGCATGCACTCAGTGATCTTCCCTCGGCGCTGCGGACTGGATACCTAATCTTCCTAGTGGCCCTAGTATTCATCAATTTCGGGAGAAACTCGATTGCCATAATCACGGCTCTTTTTGTCGCCGATCCAACAGGATTCAACGCGACTGGAGAGGAGATTGCACTCTTCAGCAACGTCAGGAGTATTGCAGCTATGATGGCTGGATTGTTGGTTGGGTCAGTGGTTGCAGAGACTGATGACAACAAGATGATGGTGTTAGGAGTCGTGTTATCTATTGCAGGAATCTCTTGGCTGATAATCGCCCCCACCTTTACCTTGGCGCTACCAGCTCCTTTCCTCAGGGGCGCATCGGAAGTTGTCATTAACGCAGCGAGCTACTCCATTGTAGCTAGAATGGCACCTGAGGAATACCGGGGTAGACTGTTCGCATACTATAACACAACCTTCTTCCTTAGCTGGGGGGTTGCTGCAACTCTGATTGCAGGACCTGTCGCAGACATTCTGATTGGACAAGGTTTCTCAAATGCGGACGCGTACAGAGGCAGTTTCATCGCGGCCATTGTGCTGATCGTAATCGGAATTGTCATCCTCATTCAGTCGTTTAGGTATGCACGAAGAATCCCGCCGCCGACTGATACTTCGGCAGTACAAGTGGAAGCCGACACCCTCTCCTAGGTCCTGGAGTGTCAAATGAATGCAAACCCTCGTTCGTACTCCGCTTTCAGTCTCCTAACAGCTTGCACTTTCATGTTCACTGAGAATGCACGCGCGAGTGAGTAGGCATTCTCAAGCCCCTGGAGGAATCTAATGAACCCCGTCACAGCTTCGGTCTTTGGGCGTACTTTTCGAGTCGCATCCACAAACTCAGACAGATGATTCTCAATCTTCACCGCATAATGAGCTGAATCAACATCCGGAATAGGCACGAGCAGCCAGACTACACACAACATCTATTATTATAAGATATTATCATATGATAGAAACGCACTCTGAATGCATGGAGGTGTTGCTCGTGTCAGACTCCCATGTCTGCAGATTTCGATATAGGAATGGATCAAAGTCCCTTCGTTTCAATATCCGATACTACCCCGCTGACTCAAAATCCCCAGAAGAACTAACGGCCAATCTCACTGGCATTCTTAGACACTCCCTGGGAGTTTCTCTAGAGATCATAAGACAAGAGAGTATTCCCTCTTGACTCTAAGGACTCATTACCTTGATCAACGCTTCTCCGTCGAGAATCACATTTCCATCCTGATTTGCGCAGGTTGTCTTCAAAGTCACTCGTTCCTTCTCATCATTCAATTCGATGATTTCTACTCGAGCAGTGATTGTGTCACCAATTCTCACTGGACCTAAGAACTTCATTGACTGCCCTAGGTATATGGTTCCCGGACCCGGGAGTTTCATTCCAATTGCAGTACTGATGAATGCTGCCGTAAGCAGCCCGTGAGCAATCCGCCCCTTGAACATCGTGGTCTTCGCCCAATCCTCATCAAAATGCAACGGGTTGTAGTCACCGCTCAGGTCGCCAAATGTCTTGATGTCATCTTCGGTGACTGTGTGTGTTACCTCTGCAGACTGTCCTATTGATAACTCAGAATACTCTGCCACTTTCATCTAAATGACTCTCCTATTTCCACTCACCCCATTTGATAGTCATAGCGTTCCATGACCATCCGATCCCAGCCGCTGCCAACACGACAACATCTCCGTCTTTGATTTTGCCACTCTTGAGCCCTTCCTCAAGAGACACAATAGAGTCGTTCTGTCCCATATGTCCCCATTCCTCGAAATATGTCGCCTGCTCATAGGGATGAACGCCAAGCTCATTTGCTACGTACTCGAATGCGCTTCTCTTCATTCTGAGCAACCCGAGATAGTCTATATCCTCTCTTGAGTATCCACTCTTCTCAAGTGACTCATCAACAACCTTTAGGAAGTTGGACATTGAGAGCCTGTCAAGCCGGTCCTTGAGACCTGCTGGGTCTGTCACGTCGAGATAGTGTAGCCTCTGCTCAACGGTTTCGCAAGTTGTCGGCATCACAGTGCCTCCAGCAGGAACATAGACATCTTCTGAGAACTGACCATCAGAGATGACACTACCCTCAAGGACAACGTTATGCGGATAGTCATTTCGAAGAATCATCGCGACTCCACTGGCAGCGAGGTCGTGCATGAAACGAGTCCGAATGTTCGAATAATCGATGAGGTCGCAGTTTCTATATCCGCTGCCAATCAGGATTCGACGATATCCGTGTGTCTGCAACAATGACTTGGCAAGAATCATCGCAACAACAAGGGTGCCGCATCGCTGGTTGACGTCGAAAGCCCATGCATTGACCGCACCCGTTTCTCCCTGAAACTTTATCGCGTATGTTTGCATCGGGTGTTCGGCATACACCTCACCCGCCCATATCACCACATCAATGTCCTTGGTAGGATCGACACCTGCACGCTCGATGGCGATCTTTGCTGCTTTGACTCCCATAGCAACGGTATGATCATCAGGACCAGGCACTGCTTTGCTTAGCATACCTATCTTTGTCTTAATGATATCAACAGGAGTTCCAGAATGCTCAGAGATATACTCAGCCGTATGTCTCTCTTTCGGGATATAGATCCCAATCGACTCAATGCCAATAGGTTTCACGATTCGTCCTCCAATTCTCTCTTCAAGATCTTACCCGCAGCACTCTTGGGTAGGTCGTCACGAAACTCATAGTACTTGGGTATTTTGTAGCGCCCCAACTTTCCATCAAGGTATTCACGGATTTCATCTTCTGTCAGCGACTCACCACTTCGCAATACAATGAAACCTTTGCCTACCTCACCCCATTTCTCATCCGGGACCCCCACAACAGCTGCTTCGGATATCTTGGGGTGTTGGTATAGAATCTCCTCAATCTCAGTCGGAAACACATTCTCTCCACCTGAGATGAACATGTCCTTCTTGCGTCCTATGATGTAGTAGAATCCATCCTTGTCTTGCTTCACCAAATCTCCAGTATGAACCCATCCGTCAGGTTCAATCACCTTTGCGGTTTCCTTAGGTTCTTCCCAATATCCAGAGAATGCGTGTGGTCCTCTAAGCAGCAATTCACCCACTTCTCCAATCTCTACCGGATGATTATCGTCATCAGCTATCATTGTGTCACAATGGAATGCAGGAAATCCAACAGATGTTGGTCTCTCCTTTACAGCATCTTCCGGCAAGTGGAAGTTGTTGGGTCCCACTTCTGTGAGTCCGTACCCCATCTTCAGGATCTTACCGCGCTCCCAGTACTTCTCCATTATTGCGACAGGACACGGAGCACCACCACTGATGAACATACGTACATGGTCGAAGTTCGTCTTCCCGAAACTTGGTGACTGAGAGATCATATTGAACATAGTAGGGACAGCAATCACAATAGTACATCTCTCACTCTCAATAACTCTGAGCGTTTCTTCAGGATTGAAGTCGCCCATTATGATACTTAGTGCTCCAAGATGGTAGAATGGAATGAGAAGTACGTTGATTCCTCCTGTGTGAAAGAGCGGAAAGAGTAGTGGCTGAATATCGTCTTCTCTGAGTCCCCAAGATACAATCGTATTGACAGAGTTCCAGAAGACCAACCCATGTGAGAGAACCGCACCTTTCGGTAGACCTGTGGTGCCTCCCGTGAAGACGATTAGATACGGGTCATCCATTGTGAGTGATGGTCTTTCTATTGGCCCGGATGGTCTCTTGGTCATTAGTGAGTGAAGATCGGAATCGGAATCGATTTTCTTGTCACCCATCACGACCAGGTGCTTCTTCTTGACGAGCGGTCGGAGTTTCTCAAACTGGGTTCTCAGATCGGGGTCATAGAACACTATTGACGGATCTGTCTTCTTCAGGAGATACTCAACCTCGCGTGTGGCAAGTCGAATGTTGAAAGGGGTCAAAATGGCACCAACCTTCCCACAAGCGAAGAGGATGTCAAGAAAGTCGAACCTGTTCTTGGAATAGACGGCTACTCTGTTTCCCTTTTGTACTCCCGAATCAAGTAACAAACTTGCCACTTGATTCGCCCGTCTATCCATTACTTTGAATGTGTATCTCTTTTTCTGGATGTTGTCTACTACTGCTTCTTCTTTTGGTGTTAGCAGCGCTCTTCTTCCTGTCCAATCACCTATCCAAGACCAATCTTTCAGGTCCATCGTGAAGACTCCTATCGGTTCAGAATGAAAGAAGAATGTGAGGTATTAGTCTTCCTGAAGAGATACCAGCGGGCCCAACACAAACTTGACCAGTGTCGTTGATGAGGAACGTTTTCTTCAAGTGAATCCAAAAGACATATTATCCGCGGAAATCGGGTTCACTGGGAATAGCCAACTTTGGAGAAACCACGTTATTCCGGGAGGAAGTCGAAATGTCCTCATCAGATGATTTCATCCTTAGCACAAGTGGGTTGACCAAGAATTTTGATGGACTAGTAGCCGTCAATGACGTGAGTCTTGATGTCGAAAGAGGTTCGATAAAGGCAGTCATCGGCCCGAATGGCTCAGGCAAGACCACATTCTTCAATCTCATCACCGGAGCGCTCCCTCCTTCAGGTGGGAGAATATACTTTGAAGGTCAGGACATAACTCGACTCTCTATGCATGAACGTACACGAAGAGGGATATCTCGCTCTTATCAGATCACGAACATCTTCCCATATCAAACAACATTCGAGAACATCCGACTGGCAGCGCAAGGCTGCAGTGGGGCAAGAGTCAATTTCCTTAGCATGTTGAAGAAAGCAGGTGAATTCAGCGAGTTTCATGAGAAAGTACTCGATATCGCATTGGTGGTGGGTCTTGACCCCGCTAGACTCTATGTCCCTGCCGCATTGATCCCGCATGCGGAGCAAAGGAAGCTTGAGATTGCAATGGCCCTCGCTACCGATCCAAGACTCCTCTTGCTTGACGAGCCTGCTGCCGGTATGTCGATAGAAGAGATACCAGAGGTCATTGATTCCATCATGCGGGTCAAGGATTCCTACGGGGATCAACTGACGCTTATTGTGGTTGAACACAAGATGGACATTGTCATGAGACTCAGCGAGGAGATTGTTGTTCTCTCGGCAGGGAGGATGATAGCGAAAGGGCCTCCAAAGGAGATTCAACAGAATGAGGAAGTGTTGAGAGCTTACCTAGGTGGTATAGATGAAGAACTTGCTTGAACTACAGGACATTCATGTATACATTGGATCCTTCTACATTCTACAAGGAATCTCGCTGGTCGTACCTAAAGGAGAAGTAACTCTGTTATTGGGAAGGAATGGGTCTGGCAAGACTACAACAATGAAGACAATACTCGGCATCTATCCCCCGAAAGAAGGTAAGATTTCTTTCAAAGGTGAGGAGTTGGCAGGTCTACCCACTCATGAGATAGTCAACAAAGGCATCGGATATGTGCCCGATACAAGAAGGATATTTGGCTCATTATCGGTGGAACAGAATCTGATTGTCTCATTGCAGAAAGGAAGCTCTCGAGAGGATATGCAAGAACGATTGGAACTTATCTTTGACTTGTTTCCTGACATGAA
>JBHLPB010000135.1:0-7168 GCA_048939905.1 Promethearchaeota archaeon | reverse complement strand
TATTGTGACTACTCAACTTCGAAAGCAGGCCTCCACGGTCTCATGATGAGCCTGAAGAATGAGATTGTTCATCTTTCACGCAAAGGTCGAGTCAATCTTGTGAATCCGGGATGGACTGTCACCCCGATGGCGGAAGACGCACTCAACAATCATGGAATGATTAGCAGAATCCTTCAAACCATACCCATGCGAAAAGTCGCGTCTCCAGAGGATATTGCCAACACAATACTCTATCTCGCCTCAGACAGACTGTCAGGCCATGTTAGCGGTCAGACTATTAATGTGGCAGGAGGAATGGAGGGGCGAGTGCTCTTCACACAGGACGAGATAGATCCTTCTCTCTCCAGAGGCTAGTTTCGATGAGTTCCTTCGACGAGATTGCATTGGCCTATGACAACTCAATCGACTGGGATGCACGTCTGAAGAGAGAGATACCGTTTCTACTTGAGAACCTGAAGAAATCTGGGGGCAGTCGCGTTCTTGACATGGCCTGCGGAACGGGAAGGCACTCTGTGGAACTAGCCACTCGTGGGATGGAAGTCGTTGGCTTTGACAGCAGTCAAGCCATGATGGGTTTCGCCAAGAACCTGGCCCAGAAGAGAGGCGCGCGAGTAGATTTTCATGTGGCTGACATGATGGACTTCCGCTCTGCAGTGGATGGATCTTTTGATGAAGTGCTCTGCCTCGGCAACTCTCTCGCACTTCTGCCAAGTGTAAAGGAGCTCAAGCAAGTTGTTACCAACGTCTATTCAGTTCTCCAACCTGGTGGATCCCTCATAGTTCAAGTTCTTAACTTCCAAGAGATATTGCGTACTGGTTTCAAGGTCGTCCCCCTCAGAGGTGGAGTGACGAGCAAGAACGAGGACGTCATCTTCTCCAGGTTCTACGAACACGGCAAGAGCTCACATTCAACATTGGTGGCATGCTCCTTTGTCAAACAGAATCGTGATTGGATCACAAGTATCTCAACACAGCTTGTCCTGCATACTGACCTAGGATTGATGAGGGGGGCATTGGTGTCTGCGGGCTTCTCTGAGTTGGAGTTCTTCTCAGACTACTCTCAGAACCCTTTCCATCCAGAGACCTCAAGGAATCTTGTTGTCAGAGCCGGATGCCCACAGAGAAATGAATAAGTGACATGATTCACGGCGCAGACCAAGACAATTCTGTACGAGGGATACTACTGCTCGACAAAGATGATGTATTGGACGCCACTTTTAATGCCTTATCTCACACCATCCGCCGTCAAATCATCATGATGATTGGGAATCAGGGTGCTGTTTCGTACACGGACCTGACCGAGCTGGACCTCGAGCCTGGGACTCTCTATTTCCATCTAGACAGTCTCGCGAAATCTGATGATCCTCTTCTGAAAAGGACTGGCAACAAGCTCTATGCATTGACAGAGTTGGGCCAGGCCGCCTACGAGATCATCCAACAGGGAGAGGACCAAGTGGGGCCGGTTGTGAAAGACGCTGGTCGTCCGGGAACAGCACAATCTCTTGTCATTGATTCTGTTTCGTTGAAGCCTGTCGTTACACGGATTCAGTCAGACCCTTGGCGGTTCTTCTTCGAGATAGTGGTGTTTCTTGGACTCTATGGCTATTTCGCTTCTGAAGTGGGACTGCTACCTGTGTTCCTCTTCTTTCTCCAAGGCTCCTACGACACCGGAATCACCATTCTTGCAGCCCTAGGTGCATGGCTTGCTACCTATCTGCTTGTGGAAGCTCTCTCAGTACCGATACTCCACAAACGCGGACTATCAAAGGGGCTATTGGCATCAGTCCCGATGGCGTTCATGCCACACATTCTCGTGGAAACGATGCTCTACTTCATTCCCCCCATCGAGATTCTGAGTGGGTGGCCCCTCACTATACTATTGACTGCGATACTAGGTTGGAGTACACTCATTCTGACCGTTGCTGTCGCCAAGGCCAAGACAGTCAGATATTCGAGGGCTGCAATAGTAACCCTCCTCGTCATGAACCTCAACCTCTTGATTCTTGCCCTGATCAGCTCAACTCTGATACCTTGAGCTTCAGAATCGACCTCGAGAGTTCTCGAAGTATGGTTTCCATAGAAGTAGAATGGAACTATTATATACCTATTTGATTTATCACATACCAGTGACCATCTATGATGATCAACAAAGGAGTATTAGTCACGCTGGTTGCAGCGGTTCTTCTAGCAACCGCACCGTTTGCGGTCGCTCAGCATCACCACGGATTTCATTACGAGCATTCGTTTGGAGAGACTTCCATAACGACCGGAGAGATTGGCGTAATGGTCAACTCGAACGGCGAGGTTCCGCGCTTCAGGTGGTGGAATGAATCAGATCCTGGCACAGACTACCATGTCATGTTCTCCGCCTTCTTCGAGGCGAATGATACTGACAAAGACGGGGCTTTCACACCAGGTGAAGACCAACACGTCGGTGCGATCTTCCCGTTTCCTATGGTGGACTGGGAATTCAGTGGCTTTGTCACAGAGGAGCAGAATGATGTTGTGACAGCACTGCACTTCAACTTCACAAGCACAGAAACAATCTCACATCATGGTCCAGGAATGATGATCCATATGCCGGGAATGTCTGGTATGCCAGGTCACATGAGTCCAATGGATGTCGAGATAGAGATCCGCGTTCACTTCTACTTGGCGACACCAGACCAGTTCAAGTTCGACCTGCGCGTTTCCGGTTGGGAATGGACCTATGATGACTCGATGCTTGTCTTCCAGTTCAGAGTTGCTGAGAGTCAGCACCTTCATTCACAGATGAGACAAGTATCAGACATTGACCATGAGGGCAACAGGTTCTCATTTGGCTATGGATGGATGGAATACGCTCAGAATGCATTTGCTGGAAACGCAACGCATCAAGTCCAGGTACATGCCTCGCATGGTCCGTGCATGGATGACCAAGAGGGCAAAGCAATCTTCATAGCTTTCGAGAACTTCGGCAACGAAACTCTTGACTACGATCCGATTATTGGATTCACTCAGCTTGGAACCACTTGGACCTTCTTTGGCATTGATTACGTGCAGCTGCTAATACTTGCAGGTGGAGTGAGCATAGTTGTGGTAGTGGTCATAGTAGCAAAGAACAGACAATAGACGCAGAGGCTTTTCTCTAGCACGCTATCCGGACCCGGGTATCGACGCCGGGTCCACCCCTTTCTCTTATTCACATAGACTCTGGAACCTTCCAAAGGATTCTGTGAAACCGTTCTACAAGAACTTCCGGCCAACTACCAACAGACTTGAGTGTGAGATCTGCAGTCAGTGTGGTCGAATCATCAAGCTTAAGCTCCGTCAGATGCGGACAGTGGAAGAGAGGGGAGATGTCAACACGTTTCAACCTGTTTCCTTGCAGAGATAGCTCCGTCAGTTTTGAGCAGTCTTCGAGAGGAGTGAGATTCACTTCTTCCAGCTGGTTGTTCCCTAGCCTGAGCGACTGGAGCTCTGAGCATTTGCTAAGGGGCGACAGGTCTACAGACCTGAGCTTGTTGTTTCGAATGCTGAGGTCTTGCAGGTTAGCACACCAGATTAAGGGAAGCAGGTCTACCGACGCAATATCACGGAGGTCAAGATTGACGCAAGTTTCGCTGGCCTCCACCTCTAGACTCTTCTCGAGTCCTGTACTTGTCACGTACCAGATGAAGACCTGTACCATAGAGCAGACCCCTTGATTGATTCGTTATCGTCGGGATGACGGCGATGAATTCCGAGGAATCTCCATCTCTTAAGAATTGCTTGTCCTGATTTTGCATACCCGGTTCACCGATTAGCTAAAGAGGGATGGAGAATCCTTCTCCTGGAAGTGAAATGGAGGATTGTGGTATGAAGCAACGAGGTAGGCCTTCCACATTCTCAATTGTCGCCAGAGAGCCCACGAATGGCGACATGGGCATAATCGTCCAGTCGAAGTTTCCGGCGGTTGGAGCAGTTGTGCCCTGGGCTCTTGCCGAGGTTGGAGCAGTTGCATCACAAGCCTGGGCGAATACTTCCTATGGTCCCAGGGGAATTGAACTGATGTCAGAAGGAAAGAGTGCCTCAGAGACACTGAAGATCCTTCTCCAAGATGATGACAAGACCGAACACCGCCAAGTCGGGATTGTAGATGCAAAGGGACGTGCAGTCGCACACACCGGCTCTGAGTGTATGGAATGGGCCGGGCATATAGTCGGAGATGGATACGCATGTCAGGGCAACATCCTAGCAGGAGAAGCAGTAGTCAGGAACATGGCTGAGGCTTATGAGAGCACGGAAGGCGACCTGATAGACAAGCTGTTTGCCGTTCTCAGAGCCGGGCAAGCAGCTGGTGGTGATAAGAGAGGGATGCAATCTGCCGCCATTCTTGTTGTTCGTGAGGGTGGTGGATACGAGGGCGGGAATGATAGATACGTGGATGTGAGAGTCGATGACCATCCAAGTCCCATTGAGGAATTGGAGAGGATATTCCATCTATATGACATGACTCTCCTGAGCAGGGAGGACCCCAGTCGCCTTCTCACAATCAAAGGCGAGCTTATTACAGAGATTCAGAATGCTCTCGTGACACTCGGTCTTTTGGAGGCGGTTGTTGAAGACTCTTTCACACCAGCGGCGCAGGATGCCTTCCAAGAATGGATCAACACCAACAACTTCGAGAACAAATATCGTGACGATGGCACAATCTGGCAGAGTGTGCTTGACTATCTTCTGGAAGATGCAGATGCTCATGGATAGAGAGAATTGGTACTCATCTGAATCACTGCTGGATTCTACCGTGCAGTCAATTCGCCTATTCTTGAATGGAGTGTGTCAATCAGTATAGATGGCACGCCACAAGTCTGCCGTTGCCAACATCCTTCAGTTCTGGTTCTTCCATAGGACATTTGTCAAAGGCCTTTGGGCACCGAGGGTGGAATCTACATCCGCTGGGCGGATTGATTGGACTTGGTATCTCTCCACGGGGTATTGCTTCTGACTTCTTCACCTTTGGATCAGGTACTGGGATTGCACTGATTAGACCGACGGCGTAAGGATGCAATGGGTCTTCATAGATGCTGTCCTTGTCACCCACCTCGACTATCTTCCCAAGATACATGACTGCAATCCTATCACACACATGCCGTGAGGTAGCCAGATCATGGGATATGAACAGGTATGTGAGGCCATACTCTCTCTTCAGGTCCATCATAAGCTCGAGAATCTGCGCCTTTATCGAAACATCAACCATGGCAACCGGTTCGTCAGTGACAACGAAATCAGGGTTCAATACGATTGCTCTGCCAAAGACGACGCGTTGCTTCTGACCGCCGCTCAATTGGTGTGGTAGTCTGTGGTAGAATGAACTTGCAGGCGACAGTCCTACCCTTTCAAGAACCTCTTCCACCCTCTCCTCTCTTTCATCGGGCGTTCCGATGTTCTGCAGCTTCAGAGCATCCCCAATGGCATCACCAATCTTTCGTCGAGGATTTAGAGAAGATGTGGGATCCTGAAAGGTGAACTGTATCCTCCTTCTCATGAGGCGAAGATCCTTCCCGCGAAGATGCGCGATGTCCTTCCCTTCGAACAGAATCTGACCCTCTGTTGGCTCGACGAGGCGTACACAGAGTCTACCAGTAGTGGTCTTGCCAGATCCACTCTCCCCCGCGAGCCCCAGGACTTCCCCTTTCTCCACCGCGAATGAGATGCCGTCCACAGCTCTGACGAACTCGCTTTCTTTTGATATCAATGACTCAAGGAAGCTCTTCTGCACTGGAAAGTACTTCTTCACGTCTTTAACTTCTATGATATTCAAGGTTCAGCCTCCGTTGTAGAGGTGACATGCAACCAACCCGCCGGTCCTACTTGGATTCAGTGGTGGCACGACTTCTTTGCATATGTCCATGACTTGTGGACACCTCGGATGAAACATACAACCTGGAGGAGCGTCTACAAGGTCTGGTGGGGCTCCCGGTATCCATGAAAGCCTCTTCTCAGGCTTTGAAACATCTGGGACTGCTTTGAGCAGTTCTTGAGTATATGGGTGCAGGGGTTCTTCGAACAGTTCATCGGTGGGTGCCAGTTCCACCAGTCGTCCTGTATACATGATTGCAATGTCGTCCGCTGTCTGCGCGAGAACACCTAGGTTGTGTGTAATCAGAATCATAGTGAGATTGAACTTTTCCTTGAGTTCAGCCATCTCTTCCAGTATCTGAGCCTCCACAATGACGTCTAATGACGTTGTGGGTTCATCCGAGATTAGCAGCCTGGGCCGTAGGGCCAGGCCCAAGCCAATCATTACTCTCTGGCGCATTCCTCCTGAGAACTGATGAGGATAGTCGGTCACTCTCTCCGGGAGTATCCCCAGACTGTCAAGGATTTCTGCTGCTCTATCCAGCGCAACTTCCTCCTCGATGGTGGGATCGTGTGCCTCCATGAGCTGTGTGAAATGGTCACCGATGCTCAGCATCGGGTTCAGAGATGTCATGGGGTCTTGGAAAATGTAGGCAATCTCCTTCCCTCGGAGTTCTCTCATTTGACCCTCACTCAACTCTATCAGATTCACGTTGCCTTTCTCGATGGAATGTTTCTCCGCCTGAATGTCCTCCTTGATGCTGAAGATAATCTCCCCGCCTACTATTCGGCCAGGATATGAAATGAGGCGCATTATCGAACGTCCGAGAGTAGACTTCCCGCACCCCGATTCGCCTGCGAGGCCCAAGGTCTTGTTCTCCCCTAGTGTCATGAATACTCTGTCCACGGCACGGGCGGTACCCCTACGTGTGGTGTATTCTACTGTGAGGTCATTGATTGTAAGAATGTCGCCCATGGTTTTTCACTCCTCCAGTTTGGGTGTGAGAACTTCGTTGAGACCCTCTCCTGCGAGGGTAAACCCAAGAGCGAGAATCACTATCATGACACCCGGGAAGGTGATTACCCACCAGGCGCCCGTTATGTACTGATGGGACCCGAAAGTCAGGTCCCAGCCCCAGTCTGGCACGTTGACGGGTAGTCCCAGTCCAATGAATGTCAGTCCTGCGGCCGTAAGGACCGCGTCAGCAAAGTTGATTGACATCACCACAACAGCAGAGGGAAGTAGATTGGGCAGAATGTACCGGAAGAGTATGTCTCTGTCCCTGGCTCCCATGACTACTGCTGCCTCAACGTAGGGTAACTCCTTGATTGTAAGCACTTGGCTTCG
>JBHLPB010000134.1:2256-7185 GCA_048939905.1 Promethearchaeota archaeon | reverse complement strand
ATGGGGATGATTCAATGAAGCTGAGAGAGGACACTGAGTCATACTGCATGTTCTGGTTTGGAATAGTGATCTTCAGCTCATACGCCTTCAGTCTGCTGCTCGAAACCATGGTGCAGCCTGTCATTGCTGTTCATCTCCTACCTCTAGTAGGAGCCCCAATCATCATGGTCTTCTTTCTCGTTGGCTATCTGAGACCTGAAAGGGGACGCATCAAAGTCAACATGCTGGCCATGTCGGTAGTAGTGGGTGTGCTCTACACTATCTACGTGACCATTCTCATAGCCGACCTTGGTGGCGACCTATACTTGGCGACATGGGGAATTGGTGGAGCCATCTTCATCTCAGGTGGTATCTCGATATTCCCATCACGTGAAGAGAGTGTGACTCCCGGTATAATGGATGTCAGTGCTCTTCATTATGGTCCTGAACCCGAGCCGGAACCAGAACCTGAGCCTGAGGCCGCCCCGGAACCAGAGGCGGAGGCTGAAACCCCAACTGAAACCTCTGAAAGTGCGGAGCCTCCTCAAGAACCGGTGGCAGAGGAGAATGCTGAGGAACAAGAATAGGCTCGAACTCACGTCACAACTCTGACCATGGCTTAGAAGACGTTGGTGATTCGAGAAGAGAGTGAGATAGGCCAGACAGCTGGCCTACGAATGACTCCTTTGCACTTTCAGGGAAGCACCGAAGTGCCTCTCATTCTCGCAGCCAGCTAAAGGCAGCAAACGCAAGCAGCAGGCCGAAGGCCAACCATGCGAAGAGGAGAATGCCTGCTAGGTCAGTGTATTGTGTTATGTCCAAGTATCCATGAACTCCGGCGAAGATTCCAGAAACCATCGTCAGACCAATACGTCCGCTACGCGTGTTGGCATATGCTATGCCCAATGTCGATACGACAAGCAGCAGACCGCTCATGAAGATGAAGTACTGGTATGCCGGGTTTATCGGGGCTACCGTTAGAATGATCCAGAGGTAGGCACCGATGAGTGCCATCCCGATCAATAGTGCCAGGTAGTAGAAGAATGTACCCTCTTCCTTGTAAGACATTGAATCACCTTGGATATGTGGTGTAACCGAGTTCCTTCTGGAATATGGGGTCTATTTAACTTCTTTGAGCAAATTTCGTCGATGGGTTTTTATCCAGCTAGTTTGTACGCCGACCTCCGCGGCGGAGAGCAAAACCAGGGACTCCGCCAGCGGAAGACTGGACTCCAACGTCCATTCCTGGACAAGGCTGGTGCAGCGAAACAATGCGCGACAGACCTAGATTGACATTTGACACAAGTGTTTGCCTTTTCCGCCGTGTTGCTTCTTCCAGACAAAGTGGAATTCTTCAGCCTAGAACCCATTTCGAGGGAGGGTCCTAAAGATTGAGGCTTTTCATCGACTTCATCCCGGTCATCGTTTGGGCAATACTTGCTGTGGTACTTGTCTTCGTGATGCTCCTAGCATCCTGGGTGCTTCGACCACATATCTTACAAAACTCTGAGAAGACATCTTCGTATGAGTGCGGAGAGGAACCCATTGGTCCGGCCAGGATGACGTTTCCATACAGCTATCTCATCTACACAATTCTCTTCTTAATTGTTGATGTCATGGGCGCATTCCTGTGGCTCCTGTCGGCATCTCCGTTGAGGCTTGACCCAATTGTTGCCTGGCAGACCTTCATCTTCGTTGTGATCCTCATGGGAGGAATCGGCTTTGCAGTCAGATACATCCCACAGACTTCTCTCGACGGCGAGGACATGGTAATTGCTTATCGCAAGGCGAAGGAAGCGGCCGCTAAGGTGGAAACGCCGGGGAGGTCTCACTGATGCAAGAGTTTGAACTTCTGTTTGAGCAGTTCGAGTTCCTGCTCTTGGCAGGGATTGTGATTGTGTTGGCATACCTTGCCCTTGAGCACAGAGAGATTGTCTATGCGGCATTCTTCTTCGGAATAATGGCTTCATTTGTGGCTGGGTTCTTCCTCTTGCTTGAAGCTCCATTCATTGCCGGTATGCAGATTGCAGTATACACAGGCGGCATAAGCGCCTTGGTAATATTCGGAGTCTTGCTCCTACCACGTGCCCAAGATTCGACACTTGAAACCTTCGCTACGCCCAGAGCCAAGCGAATAGGAATGATCTTCTCATTCTCCATCATATTCTTCTCTGCCCTTTTGGCCGCGATGTTTCCGTGGAGTGAGTCCTTCCCTGTTTCTCGAGTAGGAGAATCACAGGACCTTTCAATGCTAGCTGAGTGGCTCTGGGGAGATCACGGTATATACGTCCAGATGATTGCACTGATTCTTTTCACGGCACTTGTGGGTGCCATTGCATTGATGAAGATGGACAAGGCTGAGCTATTAGGATCGATTAAGGGTGAGTTTGGCCCAGAGGCAATGCCACAACCTGAAGAATCAGCAACGAAGCCGGATGAGCCGATGGAAGCCGAAGAGCCGGAAGAGGAGGTGGCTGAGGAATGATACCCCTGTCATGGTACCTTGGCCTGGCGTTTGTGCTGATTGGGCTAGGAGCCTACGGAATGATGGTCAAGAGGAATCTCATCCGGATTCTCATAGGGGCAGAAATCATGGCCAATGGAGTCATGATTGCCTTGGTGGCACTTGCAATCTATGGCTCTGTCTTTCAAATGACGAGTCAGGGCTTAGTCATCTTAGTGATTTCTGTGGCAGCTGCTCACACCGCGCTGGCAATGGTTCTCATGCTCATGTACAACCGAAGATACGGAACATCGGACCTCGGAACACCAATAACTCAGGAGGAGAGAATCGATGTCTGAGGGCAAGCCTGTTTCACCGTCTACTTTCGGACGGCAGATTGCCAAAAAGGTCCCTGATGTCCAATGCAATGTCAAGGATGACAACGTGCTGGAATGCATAGTCCCCCCAGGCAAGATTCGCGATGTAGTTGCATTGATTGATGAATCAGTACCTGATGCCTTTCCTGAGTCTGTATTTGGAGTAGACCTTACCGAAGACAAGTATGAAGTAATCTACGTCTTCTGGTCAAGGACCAATAAGACACTCTATCAACTGCGCGTTTCCCTTGAGGGTCCGAATCCTTCTGTAGACAGTGTAGCTGATATATTCGTGGGGCTTGAGTGGCATGAACGAGAAACGTGGGAGATGTTTGGGATAGAGTTCAACGGTCATCCAGACATGCGACTATTGCTACTCCCGGAGGAACTTGAGGGCAAGTACCCGCTTCGGAAGAGTTTCGAGACCGACCGGAGCCGGCTTAACGAGTCGGGAATCGCACCGCCTCGACCACGGCCACAGAAGGGAGGTGAATCAGAGTGACCCCTGATATCTTGGACGAAACAACTGAGATTTGGTTCGGACCACAGCACGTCTCGGCTCACGGTTGGGCGGCAAAGCTGACCCTGGTTGGCGACTACGTAGTTGAGTGTGACCCCAACGCTGGCTATTTCCATCGATCAGCCGAGAAGTGTCTCGAGTTCCGGAACTTCCGCCAAGGCTCACTTATCATGGAAAGACTGTGCATGCTGGAGGCGTTTCTGGCAGAGTATCCGTATGTTGCTGCCGTGGAGAAGATAGCCGGGCTAGAAGTCCCCGAGCGAGCCAAAGTCATGAGAACGATAATGATGGAGGCAAGCAGAATACACTCACTTCAGTTCTGGTGGGGGCAGTTCTCTGCAGAGCTCGGCTTGTTTGCTATGCTTCTATGGCCATGGGTGGATCGGGAGTTCTTCTTGGACACCTTTGAGGAGCTATCTGGTTCTCGGCATGCTGTTTCATACAACACGCCCGGCGGTGTCAAGTATGACTTCACTGACAAGGTGTTGGAGAAGTTAGACATTGCCATCACACGCTTCGAGGACAGAATGCCGAAAATGCGTGACATGTTGATGGGGAGCCCGACGTTTCGTAGGCGGACTGAGGGAATCGGTCAGTATACATTGAAACAGGGTCTCAAGTTTGGCTTGAGCGGTCCTCCCATCAAAGCCTGCGGTTTCCCAATGGACCTAAGGAAAGATGCTCCTGACCCGAATCTGGCGTACGATCTGGCAGACTGGGAGGTTCCCACTGTCGAGAACCCTGACCATCCGGGAGAGAGCGATGCTTACGACAGAATGGTTCAGCGATTCAAGGAGATGGAAACCTCTGTAGAGATTATTCGTCAGTTACTACCTCAGGTTCCAGAGGGCCCAATCATAGATCCTAAGGCACGTGCCAAGGCCAACAGACTTCCTGAAGGCGAAGCCTATGGGCGTGTTGAGGGAACAAGAGGAATCTCTACACTGTGGCTTAAGACTACCGAGAAGGCTCAGACACCGTATCGAGCCAAGATTCGAGGGCCTTGTTTCAACTCATACTACTCACTCAAGCATCTTGTGCCGGGTGCCAAGTTTGCTGACTTCATTGTGATATTTGGAAGCCTCGACCCCTATCCAGGGTGGTGGGATCGATGATGGGAGGTGTGACGTTGCAGATAGACTTCTTCGCATGGCTGCAGGGAATCCCCAGTTGGCTGTATGGAGTCATCCAGTGGCTTTTTGGAATTGTGAGTGGCATCTTCTACTGGGTCTGGGGAATCTTCACTTGGATATGGGCAGCTCTCTTTGACCCAGCCAACTTCTTCTTCCTCTTCAAGGCAGTCCTGTTTCCCGGTCTGATCTTCATTGTGCTCACGCTGATTTACTCTGTTTGGTGGACTCGTAAGTTGTGGGGAAGAATCCAAGATAGGCGAGGTCCGTTCCACCTAGGGAAGTATGGAGGCCTACAGCTCTTCGCTGATGCAATTAAGTTGGTGGCCAAGGAAACCATAATTCCGGATAGGGCGAAGCGGTGGATGTATAGGCTGCTCCCATCGCTACTGCTCATAATCGTGCTGCTTCCGTTTGCATTCATCCCGTGGGACCCGATTTGGTACATCGCCGATCTGTCGGTCAGTCTTGTCTTGATAT
>JBHLPB010000134.1:0-2246 GCA_048939905.1 Promethearchaeota archaeon | reverse complement strand
CGCGTTCCTGACAGCCGTGCCTGTGATTGCGCTGCTATCCGGCTGGATAAGCGGGTCGAAGTACACCCTGATTGGGGGCTTCAGAGCAGCGAACAATCAGTTTGCTAGCGAGATACCTATGATTATCTCCACGATTGGCCCGGCAATGCTAGCAGGTTCTTTGAGCGTGATGGGAATCGCACAAGCACAGGCGAATGTTTGGTACATCTTCCTTCTGCCAATCAATGTGGCAACTTTCTTGGTGGCTGCGATTGCATCCGTAGGAACATTCCCATTCGACGCCCCTGTTGCGGACTCAGAAGTCATCTTTGGCTGGAGGACCGAGTTCTCTGGAATCTACTTCACAATGACTTACTTTGCTGAGTTCGCTGAGCAGATGCTCTATTCTGCTCTTATAGTGACACTGTTTCTAGGAGGCTTCCAAGGTCCTGAATTCCTGCCAGGGAGTGTCATCTTCATCATCAAGTTCTTGATAGTATTCTTCTTCTTCGTGGTCGTCACTTCGTCGTTCCACAGACTGAGGCAAGACCAGATAGTGTACTTATGTTGGAAGTACTTGTTGCCACTTTCAATACTGAATGTTGTAATAGTCATGCTCGCCATCGCAAACTTCCCATGGCTGGCAGGACTCCTTGCTCTTGGAGGTGGGTAGTCAATGGGCTTTTTCAGAAATCTCGGTGACATATTCCAGATTCTAAGGCACGTCTTCAGGCAAGTCATGAAACGACCATTCACCTACTTTTATCCCTTCGAGGATCGAGAGTATCCAGAGCGGACAAGAGGGAGACACATTCACGTTCGTCAGAATTGCACGGCGTGTGCTCAATGCGTTAGGGCTTGTCCGGTCGTGGCAATCAGAATTGACAAGGAGGACAAGATCTACGAGAAAGACGCTGCACTCTACTTTGACTACACACGTTGCATCTTTTGTGGTCTTTGCGTTCAGGCCTGCCGCTTTGACGCATTGTTCAATACCCCCATTGTCGATATCAGCGAGGGTGAGAGAGAAGACCTCCTGTACGGACCAGACAAGATAGAGACGCTTGAACGAGACCCACTGAGGTGGCGGGGGAGGGAGTTCAGGTAATGCAAGCGATACAGCTGCCATTCATGACCCTGTCACTTGCTGTCCTCTTTTTCGGAGGTCTCTTGATTTACCTATTTCGAGCCCGTTTGAAGGAGTCGGCAGGAAGAATCGCCGTCGGATTCTCATTCGTTGCGACTGCACTCATGATCATACCCTTCTTCAGAGTGCTCGTCGACAGAGTGACTGTTATTGAGGCGATGACCTGGTCGACGGTCCTTGGTGAGTTCGGTCTGTATCTGGATGAAATCGCATTCCCGATAACGTTCGCAATCGTGGTGCTGGGATTCCTATCGGTGGTATATGCCGTCGGATATACAGAACACACTGAGAACAAACCCACATTCTTCGCGAATCAGCTGTTCTTCTTGATGGGAATGCAATGGGTCACGTTAGCAACGAATCTGCTGGAGTTCTTCATTGCTTGGGAGCTCATGCTCGTTCCCTCATATTTCCTGATTCTGTTCTGGGGGCTGCCTGAAACAAAGAAACGTACTGCGATGAAGTTCTGGTTGTACACGCAATCAGGCGCAGTATGTATACTGATCGGATTTGGTCTGCTGTATTTCTTCACAGGCACATTTGAGTTGTATGCGATAATCGCCATGATTCCCGCGTTTGTCGGTCAGTTGGACTTGCTCAAGTTGATATTCATCCTTCTCGCCGCAGGTTTTCTGGTGAAAATGGCTGTGTTCCCAATTCATTGGTGGCTACCCCCTGTACATGCTGAGGCACCTACACCAATCTCCGTCCTGCTTTCTGGTGCAATGATTGAAACCGGAGCCTACGCCCTGGTTAGGTTCGGGATCATCACTCTTGGCCCTGCAGCCACCAGCCTCTCTTTCTGGGTCGGCCTGCTCGGTGTTATCACGATGTTCTATGGAGGGCTCATGGCATTAGTCCAGAAGGACATCAAGAGACTCCTTGCATATTCCAGTGTGAGTCAGATGGGCTATGTCCTGTTTGCGTTGGGAATGATTACCACCTATGGTGTGTCCGGAGGTCTCTTCCATCTCATCAATCACGCTTTCTCAAAGGGTCTTTTGTTCATGACCGCTGGAGCTGTGATTCACCAGACTCACCTGCGTGACGTGGACCTGATGGGTGGTCTATCGAACAAGATGCCCATTACGGCCTTCACAGCCGCAGTCGGCGCATTGAG
>JBHLPB010000133.1:0-7198 GCA_048939905.1 Promethearchaeota archaeon | reverse complement strand
AGGCGACATGCCTTTCTGGCCTGGACATAGCAGCAGTCATTGAAGCGGCCAGGGAGGAACTTGTGAAGCGAGGCCATGGTCATGCTGTTTCTGGGGAACTAGCGAAGAATCTTCGCGCAACTCGGAACCCCTTTGGAGAGGACCCCAAAGAGAGAGAACGACTGAAGCGACTTGCGGAGGCATGACAGAGTGTTGGTATATTTTGTAGGATGCATGGCTACCTATCGACTTCCCACCATTGCGGAAGCCACAATCAAAGTTCTGAAACATAGCGGGATCGAGTTCAAGATGCTAGGCGAGGACGAATGGTGTTGTGGGAGTGTCACCTTCCGTACTGGTTACGTAGAGGAAGGGAAGGAAATGGCTCGACATAACGTGGATGCGCTGAAAGCCATTGGTGCGACAAGAGTGGTCACTGCTTGTGCTGGATGTTTCAGAACACTATCGACAGACTATCCGAAGATTGTCGGAGGGGATCTGCCATTCGAGGTGGTCCATTTCCCCACATTTCTCAAGGAGATGATCGAAGATGGCAAACTGGAGTTCCCGGCAGGAGAAAAGGTCGCCGTCACTTATCATGACCCCTGTCACATCGGTCGTCACATGGGTATCTACGAAGACCCACGAGAAGTGCTCGATGCACTACCCAATGCCGACCTCGTTGAGATGTACAAGAGTGAGAATACTGCATCCTGCTGCGGCGCAGGTGGAGGGGTGAGATCCACAAACCGAGAACTGGCTCGTGGGGCAGCCGATACGCGCATCAAAGAGGCAGAGGAAACGGGGGCATCAGTATTGACCACTGCATGTCCTTTCTGCACATACAACTTGAGAGAAGGGGTCGAGAGGAACAGCAGTGAGATTGAGATGCTTGACTTCCCAGAGTTTGTGGCAAAGGTGCTTGGACTATAGAAATGTCAAGGGCCTCGATGCCTTACTGGACCGTCTTCGTATCGGTACAGAATTAAGAGGGGTCTGGGGAAGCATGGACTAGGATTCCATGGACTCTTCCACAGAACTGCAAGAGACCAATGATTCAGGATGTTGTTTCAGATGCCCAAGATTGCCCGTGGACTAGGGGGTATTCCTCAGAGTGCAATTCGGATGGTGCTCTTCATAGGTGAGTGGCCGGGCATAGTGAGCCTCGGCATAGGAGAGCCAGACTTCGACGCACCTCCAGAGGCTGTGACTGCGGCTATTGATGCTCTGAGGAAGGGAGCCAGTCGTTATACCGCCGACCCTGGAACCATGGAACTGAGAGAAGCAATCCTCGAGAAGACCAAGCGGGACAACAACTTCGAGTTTGATTCGGAAGCGGAGATCATGGTGACTGCAGGCACAAGCCCTGCCCTTTTTGGGTCCGTCCTTGCTACCGTGGAGGCCGGTGATGAGGTCATAATTCCCGCACCTGCATATCTTGCATACGAGCCAGTTGTGAAGATTGCGGGCGGAAAACCTGTCTTCGTCCCGGCCTATGAGAGTCAGGGTTTTGTGCCGGATGCAGACGCGATTGCTGAGGCAGTTTCGTCGAAGACGAGTCTGATGATAGTGTGCTCTCCATCCAATCCAACAGGAGCAGTCTGGGAGAAGCCGTCTCTTCAAGCAGCCGCCGACCTTGCCGTTGACCATGACTTCCATATTCTATCTGACGAATTGTATGAGCGGATTGTGTACGATGGCACAAAGGCGCACAGTATTGCATCCTTCGATGGGATGGCGGATAGGACCATCACAATCAATGGTGTGTCTAAGAGTCATGCGATGACAGGCTTCAGAGTCGGCTGGGTTATATCATCAAAGTCCATGATAGAGGCGTTTAGGAAGATACACCAATATGGTACAATATGCGCTTCAAACTCCTCACAGGCCGCAGCAGTTGCAGCTCTTTGGCATGGCGAACATCATGTCAAGATGATGGTGCAAGAGTATGGGAGGAGACGGAACCTCCTCCTTAAGAGAATCAACGAACGAATCCCCTTGATGAGTGCCATCAATCCCAAGGGATCATTCTTCATGTTTGCCAACATCAATAAGCTCGTAGAACAGCACCTCGACGACATGATAGCCTACTTCAAGTCAGAGAAAGGGAAGACATTCGTGGGCAGACTTCCACCTGCAGTGGTCGAGATGATCAAAGAGGCACAATCGGGCTCCAAGATTGCGATGCTTTATCTCGTCGCCAAAGCCAACGTCTTGACAACTCCAGGCGTGGCGTTTGGACCTGTTGGCGAGAACTTCCTGAGAATATCCTTTGCTCAAGAATATGGGCACATTGAAACGGCCATGGACAACATAGAGAGTGCGCTCGGTCGATGGGGGTAGAAATCTGTACTATGGCTCTAGTGGGTAGATTCCATCCTGTTTTGCGGCTTGTATCATTGCTAGGATGTTATCCTTAGGACATGTTGGAGGAACGTCACAACCTGGAGCCAAAACGAATGCACCGTCAAGTCCGCCGGTTCGCATGGCCTTCATGCTCTCTTCGCGGACCATGCTGGGAGTTCCGTTCATCAACACGTTGGCAGGATCAAGGTTTCCAACCAGCGCCGTCCGGCCAATTACGTCTCTCGCAGTCGATAGATTCAACATAGAATCAACGCTGAGCCCATCTGCCCCCGTATCTTTCATGTTCTCTACTATTCGCATCGTGTCGCCACATATGTGAAAGACCGCTCTAGCTCCCTTACTCTGAATCCATTGAACAAGCTCACGGTCAAATTCCCAGAAGAACTCCCTATACATCCGTGGTGAGATTAGGTCGGGGGAACCCGGTGAAGATGAGAAATCCATGACGTCCACACCCAGCTCCAGCACAGGTTCAGTGACAGCCTTGAATGACTCCATACTTAGTCTGAATAGGCTTCTCACGAACTCTGGGTCCTCGATGAAACACTCCATGAGAAACTGGGTCTCTACAATCCTTGCCGCATTGGAGAGGGGGCCGGTCGTCATGAACCAGATGCATCTCTCGTTTCCGAACTGCTCGACAAGTTGCTTAACATGCTCTGTCGCCGCGCGGACGTGTTGGTCCTCCAAGATGTCATCCCATGTCAACGAGTCCAACTCGGAGACGTCCTTCACGGCAGGCTCCAATAGCATCGGGAAGCCTCTCTTGGGGAACTTCCAGGTCGTACCAAAGTAGGAAGGAATGACTGTAGAACTCAGACTAGGAACCACTGCGTCTGCACCGAACTCCCGGTCGAATGTCCTCCATGCCTTCGTCATCTGGTCCGCGTTCTCATATGTCAATGAAAGGTCCAAATCATACGTGCTGAAGACCCAAGCCGAGGACACGACTGCAACGGGCACTCGCTCGGGAACTTCTCCTGACAATGCTGCATCAATCAAATCCTTGGAGGACTTCAAGCGTTATCCCTCCATCAGTCTTAGAGCGACATCTACAGCTTCCTTCGCATCTTCACCGTATCCATCTGCTCCAATCGATTCGGCGTATTCTCGATTCACTGGAGCCCCACCTATCATGACCTTGACAGCAAGTTCTCTAGACCTGACGACCTCTATGATGTCCTTCATACCAATCATGGACGTCGTCATAAGGGCTGAAGCCCCAATGATGTCTGCGCCATGTTCGACTGCGGCATCCGCAAATCTCTCTGCAGCAACGTCTGACCCGAGATCAACCACATTGAATCCGGCAGCTTCAAGCATCGTAGCAACAAGGTTCTTCCCAATCGTATGAATGTCACCTTCACAGACACCCAAGACCACGGTACCACTGGCCTTTCCTTTGGCTTCCTTCAGATGGGGCTCCAGTACTGTCATGGCCGCCTCGAAGGCCTTGGCCGACATGAGTATTTCAGGAACGAAGTACTCCCCTTCTTGATAAAGCTCTCCAACTCTGGCCATTGCTACTGAGCACGCGTCAATGACTATCGAGTACGCGTCCACTCCTTCATCCAGAAGATTCCGCGTCAACAAAGGTGAACTCTTCCGATTGCCAACTACTATAGCATCGACAAGTTCCTGTGTAGTTTTCGAGACTCCCATTGGTCATCACACAGCTGATGACATCCTGCGTGGACTTCCAACTTCTTATATAGCTCGGATTGAAACCAGCAGAACCTGTAGGTCCGAGCGTACCCTTGAGGTGATTTAGTGAAGCTAGAGCCCTTCGAAATGGAGAGAATGCAATCAGAGTGGGAGCACATCGTGGACATCAATCTGACGGAGAGTGGAGTTGAACCACTCACAATAGCCGATTTGATTCCTGACGAAAAAGCGAGAATGAAAGTGCTGGACACGAAGCTGAGCTACTCTCAAACTAACGGGACAATCCCTCTTAGAGAAACCATAGCTGGCATGTACAAGGGTGCTGATGCCGACAATGTACTCGTCACAAACGGTGGTGCGGAGGCCAACTTCATATCGGTCTGGAATCTCCTGCATGAGAATCCTGAATCAGATGAGATTGTAATGATGTTGCCCAACTACATGCAGATATACGGCGTGACCAAAGGCCTGGGTGGTTCTGTTTCGCCGTTCTACTTGAAGATGGAGAGTGGGGACTGGATTCCAGATTTGGAGGGGCTGAAGGCGGCAGTCTCAAAAAGGACTGCGGGAATTGCCGTGTGTAACCCAAACAACCCTACTGGTGCCACGATGGGTAGGGATTATCTTCGAGCAATCGCAGAGATTGCGGCAGATGCCGGCGTCTGGATTCTATCTGATGAGATCTATCAGGGTGCAGAACTCGATGGACCAAGAACTCCGACAATGTTCGACCATTCCGACAAAGTCTTGGTGACAAACGGCCTGTCGAAGGCATATGGTCTCCCAGGCTTGAGACTAGGTTGGATAGTTTCGTCTCTGAAGCCTCATGCAACAGACCTTTGGTCCTACTCAGACTATACTTCAATATGCCCCACGATGTTGAGTGACATGCTAGCAACAATCGCTCTGCAACCTAGGATGAGGACCAAGATTCTGGATAGGACAAGCAAGATAGTCAAAGGACACTGGGCTGCCATGAAGAAGTGGCTTGATGAGAGAGAGCACACCTTCGACTACGTCGCACCCAAGGCCGCCGCAATCTGCTTCCCTAGGCATAACCTCTCAATAAGTTCGTTGGAGCTTGTCTACAGGTTGTTGGAAGAGAAGAGCCTACTGATAATCCCAGGTGAGCATTTCGGCATGGAGAAGTATCTTAGGATAGGCTTTGGTTATGCAGAAGAGAAGCTGAACGCTGGGCTTGCCAGATTTGATGAGCTGCTTCAGGCTCTCAAATAGGAGCATGAAGTGACAGCTGGGGTGGTAGTCAGAATGGATGAGGTAGTCATTCTGTCACAGAGTGAGGTCCGGGAATGTCTGCCAATGAGCAAGGCGATAGAGGCTGTGAGGACGGCATATTCAGCCTATGCCCAGGGCAGGGTCCAGATGCCGCAGGTCCAGCATCTGGATGTGAGGGAATTTCGAGGCGAGGTGGACGTGAAGTCCGGTTTTGTTGAGGACTTCGGACTCATAGGTACGAAGATTGCCACTGGATTCTACGACAACCTGAAGCTTGGACTTCCCCCAGGTGTTGCGGTCATAGTCTTGATGGATCTCAGGACGAGCATGCCTCTAGCAATCATGGATGGGACTTACATCACCGCCTACAGAACCGGGGCAGCAGGAGCTGTCGCCGCAGGCGTGCTGGCTCGCAAGGACTCGAGAAACGTTGGGATTCTGGGTGCAGGTACACAGGGAAGAATGCAACTGCTGGCACTGAAAGAGCTGTTTGACATTGAGAGAGTCCGTGTTTGGGACATAGAGAGAGATAGGGCTTTGGGCTATTCGAGGGAGATTCAGCAATATCTAGGAATCGAAGTCATGGTGGCAGACACTCCAGCTGATGTTGTCCCCAGGGCGGACATTCTAGTCACAGCCACTCCTTCCAGAAAGCCGCTCATCATGGTAGACCACATCCATGACGGGCTCCACATCAATGCCATTGGAGCGGATGGTCCGGGGAAGCAGGAACTAGATCCTCTCATCATGACTCGCGCTTCAAAGATCGTAGTCGACAGTCTGGCTCAGTGTAGGCACATAGGTGAGTTGCAGCACGGATTTGCTCAGGGATTGGTTGATGAAGAAAGCGTCCACGCTGAGATTGGTGAGATTCTCATCGGGAACAAGAGTGGAAGAGAAAGCGCAGATGAGATAACTCTGTTCGACTCCACGGGTCTATCTGCTCAGGACATTGCTGCTGCCAATGTTGTGTTTCAAGTCGCAAAGGAAACAGGTCTGGGAAAGAGAGTCAACCTACTCGGATAATCTCAGACACTTTGTGCTTCGAAATTGTCCATCTACTTGACTCCACCCAGAAGCAACGCCATCAGCGCCTTCTCAGTATGCATCCTGTTCTCTGCTTGGTCGAACACAAAAGACTGCGGTCCATCAAGCACCTCTCTCGTGACTTCTTCTCCCCTATGCGCAGGAAGGCAGTGCATGTAGATGGCATCGTTTCTTGCCCAGTTCATTGCCTTGGAGTTGATTTGGTAAGGCATGAAGTCCTCGAGCTTCTTCTTCATATCCTCCTCAGTTGCGCCGCGGGTCATGCTGACGAAAGTGATGCCGACCACTATATCTGCATCAGTCATTGCCTCCTTCAAGTCCTGAGTCATTTGGAAGCTGCCACCGCTTTCCTTGTTGGTCTTGTCTATGAACTCCCTTGCTCTTGGCCAGTAGTCGTAGCCTTTCGGGAGTGCATACTTCATGTCCCATCCGAACAGTGAACTGACAATCCCCCATGAGTGAGCCATGTTCCATACGTCACCGACATAACCAATCTTGAGGTCGTCGAGGCGTCCCTTCTTCTCTCTCACATGTTGAATGTCGGCGAGCAGTTGACATGGATGCGTTTCATTCGTCAGCGCATTGATGACCGGCCTTTCCATGTTCTTGGCGAAGTCCTCCACGATTTCCTGTTCAAAAGTCCTGATGACTAGCGCATCAGCATATCGGTCAATCGTTTTGGCAGTGTCGGCCAGTGACTCACCCCTTGAGATCTGCATGGTGGAGGGGTCCATGTAAAACGCCTGCATTCCAAGATGTGCTGCACCAGCTTGGAACGAAAGTCTCGTTCGGGTTGAGTGTTTCTCGAAAATCATGGCGACTGTCTTGCCTGTCAGATACGTATGTGTTTCACCCTTCGCAAGCTTCTCTTTGAGCTCGTCAGCCAAATCTATGATTCGAAGTA
>JBHLPB010000132.1:0-7214 GCA_048939905.1 Promethearchaeota archaeon | reverse complement strand
GGTTCCGGAAGCGTGGAGGGAGATGCTATCTCTGTGGTCGATATTCTATTTCTCTTCACAGTTGACAGTCCCATCATCCAGAACGCGAGTCGCGATTCCCAGCCTTTCCGGACCGCCGTTTCCATAATTCTCAGTATCTTGGTTCCTGTGGCAAATCTAATCCTCCCTACGTTGACTGCCCGTCGACCTTGCAGACTATACCGTCAGAGGTCGTGAGTCAGGAGGTGACTAATCAGTCCATCCCCAAAGAGAAACCACGTCTAGCCGCATTTAGGACCCAATTTAAATCCAAGAACGAGTGTCTGTTACGCAATTTGGTAGACCATTGAAGATGGAGGTCTACCGTCTATTCAGTGCATGATACGGCCCGACAGGAGCGAACTTGGATGCAACTAGAAACCGGACGTGAACGGTCGGCAAAAGATTGGAGATCTAAGCTTCCACCGCTTTGGACGGTTGGCCCGGTTCTGTATTTGGCTGGTGTTATTCTAGCACTTCTTACTGGAAACTTGGAGAGATTCCTTCTGGATTATCCATGGGCAAGCTTCATAGTCGCCTACATGATAGGCTCCGGGCCGGGGTCACGCTTTGGCGAGATGCATATGAGATGCACGCATTCGATTCGGAAGGCTTTCGCGGTTTCGGATGCTGAGTTTGAGGAAATCCTGGAAGGCAATATGCGACGACTGACCCATCCGCGGAACCTGCTCTTTGGGCTCATCTTCGTGCCAGCGCTTCTGTGGGCATGGCTACTCCGCTTATGGTGGCATGATTACAACAGTCCCATTCTCTTCGATGTGTACTACTTGGTTGTTGCATTCTGGGTGTTTACCGCGTATGCCGCAATCATGTTCAGCGCTGTCGTGGCATGCCATCTGAACATCCATCGGCTTTGTGAGAAGACTCCCATAGACGCGGAGTATTTGATGGAAGAGGGTTATCTAATCTTGCGCCCGTCTTGGGGGAGTCTCATTGTTAGGGTGACAGTTGTTGCTTTCATCATGAGTGCGCTGATCAATGTACCAATCCTTCTGCATTCGGGGGCATTGGGGTCCTTCTTGAACCTCGCTCTGGCGTTTGCTCTATCTGTGATCATCTTTCTGTTGCCGCATCATATGTTCCACAGGATGCTACAGAACGCAAAGGACAAGATGCTGTCGCAGGTTAAGGGATATCGGGAGGGCCTTGGAGTGGTGGGGCTGAGGCAGTTCGGAAGCATTGATGACGACACGAAGATGTCGAAGATGGTGAATTCAATCTACTTGACACAGTATGAATGGATGCTGCAGAATAGGAGCACTTGGTTGGTGGATCTGAAGGCTGTAACGGAGCTTTTGGCTGTGGCTTCTATGCATGTCCTTCTAATGGAGGTTCTGACACTAATTCCTCATTGATCCCCGGTATCTTGTTTCCTCTGGCAAATCTCATCCTCCTCGTGTTGTCTGGCAATTCAATCTCTCTGCGCGGCTGGGTAGTCAATCCATCAATGGCCGAGCAATGGAGGGTGAGTATCAGCCCCCTCTTCCTCTGACCACTCCGAACTATCAGGCAGACTCTCGAGGCCAAGCTCTCCTAGTCTGGCCATGGTCTTCTGTAGAGTGCCTTTACTATCGATCTCTGACATCAGAAGCGCGTAGTTGCAGAGAGTTCTTAGGAGTCCATCCTGATGGACCAGCGGTGAGATTGCCTCTGCGTACGGTGGGGTTATATGAGGTGCTAGTCTGAAGTGTGTGTGGTGAAACTATTGGCGAGAGCTCTAGTCGTTTACTATAGCAAGTTTGGCAATACTGAGAAGATAGCGAAGGCATTGACGGCAGGTCTGCAGAGCGGCGGGATTGACACGGACACTGCCAAGGTTGACGAGGTCAAGTATGATGAGTTGGACAAGATTGACCTTCTGTGTGTGGGAACTCCTGTGCACGCCTGGAATATATCGAAACCCGCAAGGGAGTTCCTTGACCGGTTGAAGGGTCTGGAAGGCCTGAGCGGTAAGAAGGCATTTGCGTTTGACACTAAGTTCAAGAGTAGGATGGCTGGATCCGCCGGCGGAAAGATTGAGAAGAAACTCAAGGGCCTTGGCTTTGCGATTGCAAAGTCGGCTAGGTCAGCCATTGTGTTGGGTAATGAGGGGCCACTCGAAGAGGGTGCTGAAGGGACATTCAGGCAAATGGGTGAGGAACTCGCTAAGATGATGTAGTTGCCCTCCAAGAAACAGATGCGGATTCAGTCTTCAGCAGGAGAGAGACTGCAAACTTGGCCATCTCTCTATACCAGGGATATTGGGAAACAACGGTTGTAGGCAAAGGAATCAGGATGTCACGCAGACGGTATGAACCATACTATTGATTCGCACTGGAACCGTAGAGTGCCCTATAGCCGTAGAAAGCAGCAACGAGAGTGGCCAGTAGGAGGACAGCTCCAATCGACAGTATAATGAGATTGCTCTCCATCACGCCGAGAACGACAATGAATAGACTGACCGCTGCAGAGAGGAGGATTCCAAAGAGGAGCCAGGTTATCATTGCACCTGCCCCTTCGGAGTATGCTCGTGGCATATGTCACCTTCTCTACAACGAATATCAGGTTTGCCATCGCATTGGTTCTCTTGCGCTTCCTCTTTCACAATGAACTCGGAGTCAGGCATGGAGTGAGTATCCTTAGAACACGTGTTCCAAGTTCTGAGTGAATCCTCCTGCTTTCCTGGGCACTTATGTCTGGTCTTTCGTAAAGTTAATCCCATCATGTTGCGTTGAGAATGACGAGTACCATGGGCAATGAAGAGCTAGGGGATACAGGCACGCCTCAGAATGATCTCAGTCTGAAGACGGACAGGCTTGTCCAGCTTGGTATCTTGCTTGAGATTGTTGGACCAGTTCTCATGGCTATGGGAACACCGCCTACAGGTTTTGCAGAGACCTACGTACCAGCCTCGACCCCTTACACAGCGGGGATGATTTTCCTCTTGGCGGGTGTCTTCGCACTCCTCATTGGGCTTGCAAGATACGTATCGAGAAGGATGTCGGACTCTGACACTTGGTGGGTCATTAAGATGGGACCGACAGCAAGACCAAACTAGATGAGAGTTGTTGCCCAAAAGGAGAGATCACTCGGTCTGCGCTCGAGTGCCTTCCTCGTTCAGTCCGATATGCGTGTCAATACGCCTGCTGAGCCTCGGAAGGACTAGCTTCAGAGCAACCATCCACCACGCAATGATGATTGCCCAAATGACCAAGTTCAGGACAGTCTCCACTGATGGCCCACCGAACCAGACTACAAGCATGTCTTGGGAGAGGTAGGCAATGACAACAGGACCTATGATTAGCAGGACTAGTATCGCAATCTTGACTGTATGTGCTCTAAGATTACTGACCGCTGCGTGAACGTTCTCCTCTGGATGCTCATTCATCACGGGCAGACCTCCCCACGGAAGAGTATGGGGGAAGTGTTCAAAAACGCACCGTTCCAGCGGTCATTGGATCAGGAAGCTAATGAGTAGAACGACGATTATTCCAATAACCACTCCGATGATTAGAGCGGCAACTCTTCTCAGATTCAATGACAGCTCCTCTCGAAAGGCTCATGGTAGTTGGAAGGTCCGTATTCCTTATCTTGACGGTCATATCACTTGAAGTATGAGGTTGTATCTTTGCTTCAGCTGGACTTCTCGGACCCTGTCAATACGTTATTGACTGTGGCTATAGTCTTGGTGGTTGTCATTTGGATTGCAGCAGAACTGAAACTTGAGGGCGGAGCAAGAGATGCAATACGTGTGGTCTGCGCTCTTGTCCTGTCTGTACTGTTCATGGCCCTCATGGTCACATTGGGGCTGATAGTCTTCTGACCAAGCGACTTCCTTCTGACCAAGAACTCGCTGCATTCTCCCAGACCAACTGAGAGAGCCTTGAAGCTGAGTCATGGATATGACAACACTGTGAACCATTCTATGTCCGGAGCTTTGACAAAAGGCGTCCGAACCGCTTCGAGGCAGCCATCGATCTGTTCTGCTCTGATTAATAAGGAGACTCAAGCAGGGTATGGGGAGTGTTGCGAGGGAGAGAGAAGGCAGCAGCACGACATTGACTCCTGACCCTAGACTGACATGAGCAGACCTCGACCGCGTTCGTCGCAGCGTAGGAGAAGTTGTACATGTGCAAGATGGATGGAGTCGTTTGGAAGGCTGTGGGTCTGACGTTCATCCTGGTCCTAGGGGGTATGGCGCTGGCGATTGACCTCTACATTAGTGACCCTGAGTCAGCCGGCATGATTCCTGAACCTGGAGAAGGGGCGGTGGAGTTGGCAGGAACGCCGCATGGTCCAATCGTCATCGATGGGGATGCCAACTTCACGGCAACGGTTCTGGCTGAGGGGTGGGCTGGCAATGGCACTTCTGAGGACCCCTACATAATCGAGAGTCTGAGCATAGACCTAGGCGGCGCAATAGGAAGCTGCATCGAGATTCGCAATACTCTGGTCCATTTCATTGTCCGTGACTGCCATCTTACAGGAGCTCGCGGAAGCACGGGGGCAGGCTTCAGTCTCCGTAGTGTCACCAATGGTAGACTTGTTCATAACAATTGCAGTGGCAACATGAATGGGATCTACCTGAAAATGGGGGCTGACAACAACACCATCAGCAACAATACCTGCACTTCAAACATAGACTCTGGTGTCCTTCTGGAGGGGGCGAATTACAACACGTTGTCCCAGAACAACGTTACTGGTTCCGAATACGGCCTATTACTCAATATCGCACACTATAACACGATGGTCGCGAACGTCTTCAACGAGAGTGATACTTGTGTTATGATGGTAGACGCCAGCTACAATACATTTGCCCACAACATGATTGGTCGATGCGTTTGGGAAGCCATCCGTCTAGTCTCCGAACCGGCCTACAACTTGTTTACTAACAACACAATCGCCGATAATGAATATGGCATGTATCTTGATAGAGCTGCAAACAACAGCGTGATTTGGAACATCTTCTTGGACAACTGGGGCAGCGTAACGATAGAAGAGCTAGCGGTTGGAAATATCTTCGACTACAACTTCTGGTCAGACTATTCTGGCGCTGATGCAGATGGTGATGGTATTGGTGATGCACCCTACATGTACTTTGGACCTTTGGATGTTCATCCTCTGATGTACTTGCCAACACCACCGATTTGGGTTGAATCGCCTATTGATCAGAATATCGAGTTCGGGCCCTACTTCTTCCGTTTTGACCTGAACGTCACATCACATGCACCTCTCAATTGGTGGGTGAATGACACTGTGTTGTTCACCATTGATAGCACAGGATTGGTCAGGTCAACAGCCTATCTGCCCATTGGAATCTATGGGTTGAAGGTGGTGGTCACAAACATTTACCTCAGTGAACTTACGGCTGATTTCTATGTGTGGGTGAGAGACACCATTCCACCGGCTTGGATGATTGCCCCTACGGACCAGACCTTGGAGTACGGCGAGGGTATTGACTACCAGGTTGCGGTGATTGACCTCTCGGGCATCGAGCATTGGGAACTCAGTGACACAGTCCACTTCACTCTCACGACAAGTGACCATTCTTTGGGAAGCACGGCCCATATAACCAACGCCACGACCCTTGAACCCGGTGTGCGTTATCTGCAGATCACTGCATATGACCCGTACGACAACTTCTGCACAGCCACAATAACTGTGAGAGTCCTTGAAGGAACTGATACTACAACCACTACCACAACTACCACGTTCACAAGCACTGATTCAGGTGCCATCGACCCTGCAATGACGTTTGTGATTGGAATAGGAGTGGGAGGGGTGACAGTCATCGTGATTGTCCTAGCTGTTCTAAGACGACCGGTGGATGAATGATAGGAGGGCCTGCTATTGCCGAACGGGCATGGGCAGAGTCGGGTTTCAACGGCCTTCATAGAACTCGTGTTAATATTTCTTGGAACACGTGTTCCAAGTCTTGAGTGAGGCCCCCTGCTCTCCTCACGCTCTATTCACTGCTCCTGACGCAAGACTAGCTGGACTTCCTATTTCCGTTTCCTAATGACATGAGCGGCAATAACGGTTGTAGCTGCAAGAACTGCAAATCCAGAAAGAACCAACACAAAGCTGGGAGGGGGGGATGACTCCCCATCAATTGCAGGAATGATATGCTCTGTTATGAGTGAGTCTGCCGGATAGAACTCTCCGTCCGGGACATTCCCATTGAAGACAACCACTAGATCATGTTTTGGTGACACATAGACTGCCTGCTCATGGTGTCCGTGCGCCGAGTATATCTTCTGACTGGGCCAGTACCACCACTGATATCCCATGAACCTATAGCTGCCTCCCCAGCCGGTACTGATCCTGGGGGTAGTCGCTTTGGCGACCCAATCCTCTGATATAATCTGAGCTCCATCCCAAGTCCCGTTGTTCAGCATCAGATAACCGAACTTGGCAAAGTCGCGTGCCGTGAGATAGAGTCCTCCATCAGTATGATACCAGCCTCCAGCTGCCCCACCCCCAATCTGCGACCAAAAGAGATTGTCAATTCCAAGGGGTTCAAAGAGATACTGATTCGCGAACTCCAAGATTGACATGCCCGACTGAATCTCAATGATTCCGCCAAGGATTATCAGAGTTCCTGAGTTCATCCACCAACTCTGTCCAGGGTCGTTCCACATTGGACGGTCCAAGCAATACTGGAGTGCGTCATCGCTCACCCACATCTGACCAAGGTCATTTCTCGGGTCAGTATAGGGATAGTCGTTCTCGTGGAACTCCATTCCATCTGTCCATGTGAGTAGATGTTCAATTGTGATGTTCTTCTTCCGGTCGTCAACATTCTGAATCGTCCAGTCATTGAAGAAACTCATCATCGTCGAATTCACACTCTCGATGAGGCCTTGGTCAATGGCGATTCCGACGAGTGTAGAGGTGATGCATTTTGTACATGATTGAATCATATGAATGTCGTCTGCATCCCAGTCCTCTCCATAGTACTCGTAGACAAGATATCCCTCTCTGACTACAACCACAGAATCAATAGCGTAATCCAAGCGGTCTATGGTACGTTCAACTTCTTCTAGTCTTCCCGAGTCCATCCCATGATTCTCGGGAAAGTCCGTTATCCAGTCATCTGTCGGCCAATAGTTTCGTGTGACAGATGCAAGACCTGCCTTCATCGATCTCGACGCATCAAGAATGGCTGGATTTGGATAGAGTGGGATTACTCCCAG
>JBHLPB010000131.1:0-7228 GCA_048939905.1 Promethearchaeota archaeon | reverse complement strand
GATGCAAGGAAGCTATCGTCGGATATTGCCCTCTCAGCTGCCATCTTGATTAGATACCTATTGTGGTAGTCGGTGTACTCACGATGAGCCCTCCGCATCTCGTCTGTCGCGTCAGCCTCACAATGCAACAGTTGATCCATGAATGTCATGTCGTCCAGAATGAGAAACTCGTCTAGGTTATCTCTGGGAAACTGCATGAGCTGTGAACCGGCCTCATCGAGGGTCCTCAGGAGCATGAGTTCCGCAGCTCTTACCGTCTTGTGATAATACACCGCGTCAAACATGTTCGCGCCAGCCGACAGGTACGACTCAAATGTGAACAGTGAACCACGCTCTACGGCAATCTTGTTCTTAGCTATGCGAGTCGCCTGGAAAAGTCGGCGAAATTCCAGCTGGGCGTACTCCACTCCCGTGAAGTACGAGTCTCGTTCAAGGTTGTCCACAAGTTCAGGGTTGATTGGTGCAGTTTCTAGATTGAAGCGTACACCCTTCACAGACACACCACGTCTGAGGGCATTGGCAATTTCATCACGTGAATAACGAGAGTCCTGTAACGCATCTCCGGCAGAGGATTCCTTTACTATTAGTTCCGCAAGTTGCAGTCTGGACAAACCACGCACGGACAAGTATTCCCTTGTTATATTCGCCCAAGGTCCTGATGTCAATGACAGGAATAGAGTCGTTAGCCGTGCACGTTGAATGTCATCTGGGTCAGCCTCCAAGTCGTCCATGAGTATGTGGGTCACATGGAGGAATCCAAGCATCTTTCCCATCAAGGAAGTGTCCGCACCGGGAAAGACTAGATATGCGCCGGCAGGAGACCGTATCTGCCTGAGCCGCTGCGCCGCTCGAAGATCAATCAAGGACTTTTCTATCGCAGAGAGGGGTATATACCCATGGAGAGGGTCCTTGATTTCTAGCACACTTTCGAACTCTCTCAGCGGCATCTTGACCACCTTCTACATGCAATTCGGGGTCCAATTCAGGTAAGTAACCTCGTATTATGATTTGGGTAGCAGCCCAAAATGCGCAAAAGCATTGAAAGTAATCTTCTTGTGGCACCAAGACTGATAGTGGAACATGAAACGAACGTGGGCGCTCGCTCTTGTTCTTGGTCTTCTGCTGACCATGGGCACTCAGACGCAACAAAGGACTTTGACCAAGGACCTGGTCTTGAGTACAACCTTCCAAAGCGCAGCCGAGAGAGTCTATGGAGTGGACATTTCAGGTGAGGTTCATTCAGAGGTTTCGCAAGATTCCTACACGTGGTTCGTCAAGAAGCTCACTGAGAATGGCTCGCGTTGGATAAGTTCGCCTACGGTGTATAGCTCCGCAAATGAGAAAGCTAGAGATTGGTTGGTGAGTCAACTCACCAATCTCTCCAATGGAAGAATAGAAACTGAGATTATTGGAGAATACAATTCGGTAGTTGGACGCTTGCCTGGCTATCTCAACGCGGGACCGGCGCTGATGGTTGGGGGTCATTATGACTCAGTTCCAGCTGGTCCGGGGGCAAATGATGATGGGACTGGAGTGGCTGCTGCGTTGGAGCTAGCGAGAGTCATGTCACAGTATGAGTGGCCTCTCGACGTATACTTCGGATTCTGGAATGCCGAGGAGATTGGTTTGCTTGGTAGTAGAGAGGTGGCTCAGGAGTTTCAAAGCAGAGGTATCGACATCCTGATCTACTACAATATCGACATGCTGCTGGTAGTGGACTCATGGGCACCCTCAGATGAACTTGTGCTGATAGTGTACAATCATAACGTCGAGGGAGGCTATCATGTGACTCAATTCTGGGCGGATATCACCAAGATGATGAGTCATAACTTGGGAGAGGGAATCGTCAAGCCGGTTTCACACTTGGATTTCCTCCTGTGGCAGAATTCTGACCACGCCTCATTCTTGGCGGAAGGCTATGATAGAGTATTGTTCGCATTTGAGAGTGGTTTCTACACTGACGATACCTACTATCATCAACCGACTGATGTGTGGAACAATACGGCATACAACTACGAAGTTGCTACGGAAACAGTCGCCAGCATAGGAGCTAGCATGGCATTTGCAATGTCTCAGGAATACGGCGAGAAAACGGTGGTAGAGTACGCTGGAACTGTATCTGTGGGCGAGTCAGCAGACTACTACTTGGTAATGAGCTTGCCCACAAGCGTCGAAATCGATGTAGCGGTAGACAATGAAGCATCGATATCCTTGTTCGATCCGGATGACCTGCTAGTGGTCAGCAACTCGGAGCTGGGAACGACCGGACTGTTCGAAACAACGGTCGACGCTTCTGTTTCAAGATTGGGACTGCATCGACTGACTGTTGAGAATGAAGGCAGCTTCGAGGTAGCCTACACTCTGCGTGTTGAGTACAACAGCGATATCGATGGAAACGACGTTCCAGATAGTGAGCATCTATGGTTTGACCCGGCAACAATGGCGATGGATAGTGACGCGGACTCACTACCTGATGTTCTCGAGGTGATCTATGGAACTGACAAGAATAATCCGGACACTGACCAAGACACCATGACAGATGCTTGGGAGATTGAGAACGGACTGAATCCACTCTCAGATGACTCCGGGCTAGACCCTGATGATGACCTGCTCACGAACCTTCAGGAGTTCCTCCTGGGCACGAATCCAAACCTCAACGACACAGACTCAGACTCAATGCCCGATAACTGGGAGGTCCAGAACGGACTGGATCCACTCAGTGACGATTCGTCCCTCGACCCAGATGGAGATGCCATCACGAACCTACAGGAGTACCTCTCTGGCACAGACCCTCAAGTGTATGACATTCCTTTGACATTTGTTGTGCTCGGAGGGGTCGGTGTCGCAGCAGTAATCATCACAGGTAGTTTCGTCTTCATCCGAAGAAGAAGCGGTTGAGGGGAGTAGGGGATTCTATGTGAAGGTCTTCATCACAAGGTCCCATCTATGCTGGACGTAGTCCTGAAGCTCCTTTATCTTGGCCTCGTTCCTCCTTGGCTTGAAGAGTCTTGAGAATCGGCCCTGCAACTTCAAGAATTCCTCGATTGGCTTCCTCTTCTCAGGATCTTGGTACCTCTTGCTATGCCTGCCGAGAATGAACTCTTCGCCTACACGTTCCCACATAATCCAATACCCGGTTTCGACTGCCAACTTCCCGATTTCTACACCCTTTTCCACAGGGTAGTTCCATGCTTGAGGACATGGAAGGAAGATGTGGCCGAACTTCGGCCCCTCGATTTCCTTTGCCTTCATGATTTTATCGTAAAGGTCTCTTGGATAGGAAGAGTTTGCAGTGAATTGGTAAGCTGGTTCATGCGCCGCAACGATAAGGTCTAGCATCTTCTCGGGCTCGGTCTTGCCGTACCAAGTCGTAGTGGTCTGTGCATGGAGAGGAGTGGCTCCTGAACGCTGTGTGCCAGTGTTACTATAGACTTGATTGTTGTAGCAGATATAGAGAAAGTCAGTTCTTCGTTCGAGGGCTCCGCTAAGAGCCTGTATGCCAATATCAAAGGTGCCTCCGTCACCTGCCCACACCATAACCTGAGTATGGTTGTTTCCTTTTGCCTTCAGAGCAGCTTTCACTCCTGACGCAGTTGCTGCTGCTGCCGGAAAGGCCGTATTGAGGACAGGGATGCCGAGGCCTGATTTGGGCCAGAGTGACTGTACGACACTCGTACAACATGCTGGAACGACCTGAATCACATCACCTTCTAGAGCCTTGTGAGCGTGCCTGAGAGCGACCATGTCTTGGCAGCCCGCACAAGCGGCATTTCCCTTCAGCACATATTCCTTCAGTGGTAGTTCTTTCGTAGTTACCATTATCATCACTCCAAAAGGTCATGCCAGGTTTCCTCGGGACCCAGCTCACCGCTTTCAACGGCACCAACGGTATCCAAGACAATCTCTTTGATGTCATCAACAGTGACATCCCGCCCACCAAGGCCGCCAATATAGCTCCTAATCATGGGGCGGTATTTGGTCGCGTACAATGAGGCCCTGATGTCATTCACAACATGGCCTCCGAAACCATAGGACACGCCTCTGTCAAAAGCAGCAATTCCCTTTACCTTTGAACCCAATTCACGCATCTTGTCGACTGGGAATGGGCGTATCATACGCATTCTTGCGTTGCCCACTTTATACCCCTCATCTCTCAGTTCATCGATGGCATCCTTGGCTTCTGCACCCATCGATCCTTGGGAGGTGAAGATTACTTCAGCGTCATCGCACTTGTAACAGTCAATTGGCCCGCCAAAGTACTTGCCGAAGAGCTTCTTATAGTCACGTTCTACCTCTTCGAATACCTTTGGTGCATTCAGAAGACCCTCATGCATGGCGTAGCGGAATTCTTGGTAGTATTCTGGGAAGACGATGTTCCCATGTGAAACTGGTTTCTCAGGGTCCATCTTCCAATGTGGTGGATCGTAAGGCGGTAGGAACTTGTCCACCTCCTCTGGCTCCAGATAGTCGAAGGTTGACAGAGTGTGGCTGAGAACGAATCCATCTGTGTTGACCATCACGGGCATCAGGACTCGCTCATCCTCACCTAGCTTGAAAGCCTGGATGACAGTGTGATACATCTCGTCAACGCTCGAAGCATAGAACTGAATCCACCCTGCATCACGAAAGCTCATAGAATCGTCGTGAGTGACATGGATGTTCCAGCTCGGCGAAACAGACCTGTTGACGTTGTTCACAACGATAGGTAGTCTTGCGGCTGCCGCCCAGTGGATTCCCTCGGCCATCAGAAGAAGGCCGTTTGCGGAGGTCGCAGTGAAAGTCCTTGCGCCTGTCGAACTGGCTCCCACGCACGCAAAGATTGCTGAGTGCTCTGACTCCACGCGAATGAACTCGCCTTTGTAAATGCCATCCTCGTAAAGCAGGGCAACCTGCTCCGGTACAGTTGTGGCGGGCGTGATAGGATATGCGGCCACAACTTCAACCCTGGCAGACACCACGGCGCGGGCCGCTGCATAGTTTGCACTCATCAACTCTGTTTTCATTAGTCACCCTCCTCGCCTACCCTGACCATCTCAATACACTTGGGCGGGCAGACCTGCGAACAGATGCCGCACCCTTTGCAGTACTCGTAGTCGATTCGCGGGAATTCGTCCTCATCGATTGATATCACAGCCTCGGGGCAATGTAGCCAGCATGTGCGGCACTTGTTGCAGTTCTCATAGTCGATTTTGGGGGAGAAAATACGCCAGCTGCCTGTCTTTCCAGTCGCCCCGATAGAGGGCTTGGAGTATGAGGTCTTTGGCATTTCTGCCCTGCTCTTCGGCTCGGTGTTGATTTCGTTGACCATGTATACACGTCCGTCAGAGGCCAGTGTGTGCCATGTCTGCGAGCGGTCATATTAGGATTATGATGTACCTAAGAACTCTCGTTCATGGACTGGCGTCAAAATCATCTACTGAAGGACCAACGCTTAAGAGGGACAGCAGGATGTCGGAGAGTAACTGATGGATTGGCGCAGGTGAAACGCATGCGGTTCCAAGTGACTCTTGTCCAGATTCCATGCATAGAAGGCAACAGAGAGGAGAACTTCAACTGGGTGAGAGGCATGCTCCAAAACCATACGAGCAACGCCAAGACAGAGTTTGTGATTCTCCCTGAGCTCTTTGCCATTGGCTTCAGGTACGACGACTACGAAACTCAAGGAGCAGGAGTGCCAGGCCCCACCAGTCAGTTTATTGAGTCAATTGCAGAGGAGAATTCAGCCTATGTCGTGGGAACGGGACTGGAGGGCGTAGAATCAAAGTTCTACAACACCCTTGTGATGGCTTCGCCCGAAGGTAAGATGCTGGGGACATACAGGAAGATACATCCATTCCAATCTGAGCGAAACATATTCAATGGAGGGGACAGGATCGTGCTCTTCGATCTCCCAGGAATCAAGGTGGGTGTGGAGATCTGCTATGATATTAGATTTCCAGAAGTCACCAGGAGACTGGCCCTTGAAGGAGCAGAGCTGGTTCTGATTCCGGCTGCATTCCCAGACCCTCGAGCGGCTCACTGGGACAATCTGATGCTGGCCCGTGCCATAGAGAACCAGCTCTTTGTTGCTGCTGCCAATAGGGTGGGAGAAGCCTTCGACAACAAGACGTATTTTGGCCACAGCCAGGTCGTTGATCCATGGGGAGTCAGACTCACCCGCATAAACTCTGCAAGGCAAGTCTTCAGCACAGTGGCGGACACAAGTATGATAGAGTCAGTGAGGGAGCAGATAACCTGCTACGTTGACAGGGCACCCTCAGGGTACGAAAGAGTAGAGTGGTTCAAGGAATAGATGCGGCTCATCACAAGCATTAAGTGAGTGTTGTAGACTGGAAACGCAAGTCGGAGAGAATGTAGATGGCAGAAAAGCCCTCAAAGAGAATAAAGAAGGCGGTAAAGGCTTGGCTCTCTAGAGAGGGCTCAAAGCTCGAGAGCATCTCAAACCCACGTGCCGAGTTCCTCTTCAAAGTGAAGTTCAGACGGTTCTTCTTCAACGTAGTGAGGCCAAACGAGCAGAACTTCATTCAGGTCGAGTCACAGGTCATGGTGTCTCCAGAGCACCTTAAGGTTCTGAACGCGGAGAAGATGCGCGATTTCCAGATGCAGGCAGTGAAGTACAGCTTCTCCCAGGGAGTCACTCTGGGGTTTGTGCAACCGAGGCCCGGACAGCCGGGGCCAAAACCACCCGGCCCGGGGTTTGTAGTATCAGAGAGAATCTATGATGATGGCTTCAGTGAAGACAGACTCTGGCAGACGATGATCAAGGTACACAGCACTGTGGACATGGCTATCGCACTGCTGAACGAGATAACTGGCCACGGAATGAAGCCGCCGCAAGATTCGACGGACGCGGGTCCCGCCTACTATACATAGAGCTTTAGCTCGGAAAATCGAAAGTGTTCGACCCAAGACAGTTTGATATACACTTAGTTCAAGCTAGTCCTGGATGCTGTACCAATGTAGACCAATCTATAAATGATGGATTGGCAGGGCTCGATGAGAATGGTGGTTTCCACTTTGCCAAGCATAGTCACTTGTGCAAGGGAAAAGTCACACAGTCTATCAAAGAGTAGAAGCACGAGATTCACCAGAAGAAGGCGGCTCAAACACCATAGAGGGGCAATGGTATCTGTCATCACGTTCTTTGTGCTAACTCTCTGCGTATCGCCCACATTTCCATTGTTCAACGAGTATCGTGACGTACCTGAAGCAGGACGGGAACAGTTCA
>JBHLPB010000130.1:0-7231 GCA_048939905.1 Promethearchaeota archaeon | reverse complement strand
CTCGATACTACCGCGACAGATCCTAGGTGGGCGAACAGCTTTGAGGGGAACCTCACTGAGCTGGAAGGGATTACCGTACTCTATTTTGACGCCAACGAGTCCGGTCAGTCTGAGCTTCTTCAGGGCAATCTGGATGCATTCATCGTGGTTCCAGAGGGTTTTGGTCACAGCTGCACCTCATACTGGAACTCTCCATTCAACGGGAGCTCGTGGACCAACACCACAGTGGAGCTCTATGTGGATAGCGGATCAATGATTGCAAGCAGTGCAATGCCGCCGCTAGTACAGCAAGTCCTCCTAAGAACCATGTTTGGAAACGATGCAGCCACTCTTGACTTGCCAGTTGACATCGGAAGCCCAGCAATGGTAGAAGCCAGCACTCTTTCCCAATGGGACTTCATGGCTCCAGGTATATTCGCATTCGCGAGTATCTTCATGATAATGATTGTTGCTCAATCATTGACGGTGGAACGAGATGGTGGCCTCCTGAAGAGACTTGGCACAACTCCACTCAAGTCCCACGAGTTCATGCTGAGTCAGGTAGTCTCGTATATGATTGTCGCGGTCATCCAGGTTTTGCTGGTGTTTGCCGCTTCGTTCGCGATAGGATATCGACCTGCAACAGATGCCTCTGGCTTAGTATTTGCATTCGGCATGCTCTTGGCATTCTCTCTGGTGAATGTAGGCTTTGGTTTGATTGCGGCCACTATCTCCAAGTCAGCCGAGATCGCATCCGGTGTGTCATTCATCTTCATAATGCCACAGATGTTCCTTGGTACCTTCATGCCACTCGGTGGTGGGGCAGAGGCTATCGCACGTATCATGCCAAGCAATTACGTGACCGAGGCGTTGACGACTCTGTTCCTACGGGGCGCACCAGTGACAACTCTCTCGGTTTGGATGGACTTGGCACTCGTGTCAGTCATCGGAGTCGCAGTCTTTCTGATTGGCGTTCTCCTCTTTCGCCGATACGGAACGAGGTAGGCTCTCATTGGTGGAAGGGACTTTGTCCCTTCTTCTCTTTTCTCGAAACCATGAGCATAGAGGAGGCTTTATCAAGATGATGAGCTAGCGCACTTCCTCGGAGAGAGGCGACGGAAAAATGACTACCAATGACCAGCCCATAGAGGCTGAACCGGCACCAAACGGGGAAAAGTCAAGAGCTGCCTACTTCCTTTGGGTAGGAGGAATCGCATTCGCATTTGCATTCACCTTTCTGATCTGGCTATTCGGTCCATTACTTGACAGATTCGTGTTGGGTCCAGACCAAGGCCCTGCATGGTACTATTGGCAGCTTCCATCCCCTGACGCAGCTGCTCAGCTCATTGTATGGTCATTCTATCTTGCCCACCAGTTTGTGGTTTGGTTCACGATCTACTGGGCTCAGAAGAACTTGATAACACAAAAGACGAAGCCAACCACATCATTGACCAAGTACAACTGGGCGATGGTAGTCATCAGTGTTTTCTTCGTTTCATTGCATCTGATCCAGACGCAAATCTGGTTTGACGGCCTTGCACAGGATGTGCCGATTTGGACCAGCCAAGGCTCAGTAATTGTTATGTTGGTTCTCATACTGGTAATCGAGAATCCTAGACGGGGTATGTTCCTTGGGAAGAGGGCTGGGAAACCATTCACCGCTCGCGTATCTGGACTAATACGACGCATTCACATGTACCCGATCTCGTGGGCGCTTGTCTACACTTTCTGGTTCCACCCTATGTTCTATGACCCGCAGCTGCTCACTGGATTCTTCTACATGATCCTACTATTCACGCAGATGATGGTGGCATACACGTCTGTCCATATTGACAAGAGGTGGGTCATAACTGTCGAGGGTTTTGTAGGAGTGCATGCATTGGTCGTTGCCATATTCAATACACTGGACCATGGTAGTACTGACATGTGGGCAATGTTCCTGTCTGGCTTTGTATTCATGTGGGTCTTCACCTACATGTACGCTCTGAACGTCAGAAAGGAAGTGAGGGTGCTTGTGACGCTGGTCTATTTCGCATTCTTGGCTTGGATCTACATCCCGGCGCCATTTGGATATGGGCGGGATATCTCGTATCTATTACGCTTGGAGATGCTATGGATACCGATTATCCTGTATCTACTCGCTGCCATCGTCGCGGGAATGGGCTTCGTCTATCTGAAAGCCACCAAGAAGACAGAGTAGAGAAGCCCCGTTTTCAGGTATGATTCATCCCTGCCACTCATCAACATCATTCGGAATTCGAAGAGTATCATGCTGTTCATGAATAACAGAATCTCAAGCATTGCAAAAGAAGTGGAGGCGGCATAATAGCCGCCACTCAGTTGTTGCTAGGCCCTAAAGACCTAGTTTCTCTTTGATACCCTTTCCGTAGTTAGGATCAGCTCTCGTGAAATGCTCGACCATCCGCTTCTGGATTTCCTTTGGAACAGTACTTAGTGGTCCAGCGATGTTGTCCATCAACCGTCCCTGCTCTTCAGCAGACATGAGTCGGAATAGATTTCCAGGCTGGATGTAGTCATCATCGACTCCTCTGGGCTGGTCATATCTATCAGCATCACCGGAGATCTTCAAAGGTGGCTCACGATAAGCAGGATCAGCCTTTGGCCCTCCGAAGCTGTCAGGTTCGTAGTTATACCCTGGACCTCCATCCATGTATCTCATGTATCCATCGCGCTGATTATTGGCGACCTCAGCATTCTTCGCTTGATTCACAGGAAGTTGCTGGTGATTGACACCAAGTCTGTATCTGTGGGCATCTGCATATGAGAAGATTCTGGCTTGAAGCATCTTATCTGGGGAGAAGGATATTCCAGGGACTATATTTGAGGGAGCAAAGGCGGCCTGTTCAATATCTGTGAAGTAGTTCGCCGGATTTCTGTTGAGTTCCAGAACTCCTACATCGATTAGAGGATAGTCTGCATGAGGCCATACCTTCGTTAAATCGAATGGATTCCATCGGTAGTCCGCGGCCTCCTCTTCTGGCATTATCTGCACTTTGAAGTTCCACTTGGGGTAATCTCCTCGTTCAATCCGTTCGAAGAGGTCTCTTGTAGCCCAATCGGGATCTTCGGCCGTCAACCTGGCTGCTTCCTCTGTAGTGAGATTCTCTATGCCTTGAGCTGTCTTGAAATGGAACTTCACCCAGAATCGTTCGTCCTTAGCATTGATGAAGCTGTAAGTGTGACTTCCATAGCCGTTGATATGAGCATATCCTTTTGGTGTTCCTCGGTCTGAGAAGAGAATAGTTACCTGATGCAAGGATTCTGGTACTAATGACCAGAAGTCCCACTGCATCTCGTCAGATCTGAGATTCGTCTGCGGGACTCGTTTTTGTGTGTGGATGAAGTCGGGGAATTTCAAGGGATCGCGAATGAAGAAAACAGGTGTGTTATTGCCAACGAGATCCCAGTTACCTTCCTCGGTATAGAATTTGACTGCAAATCCACGAACGTCACGAACGGTATCTGCTGAGCCCTTTTCTCCTGCCACAGTTGAAAAGCGTATGACAAGGTCTGTCTTCTTTCCAACTTTCGAGAATATCTTTGCCTTGGTGTATTTGGTGATATCATGTGTGATAGTCAGAGTACCAAAAGCACCTGCACCTTTAGCATGTACTACTCTCTCTGGTATTCTCTCCCGATTGAAGTGGGCTAGCTTCTCAAGAAGATGAAAGTCTTGTAGCAGTACTGGTCCTCTCTCTCCGGCAGTGAGAGAATTCTGATTATCTGCAACAGGGATTCCTGATGCAGTTGTCATTTTCCTTTCCTTTGTCATTTGATCACACATCCTTCTGGTATATCATGTAGAGAGTGTTGCAAATCGTAATGATTACTAACTAGTAATGGTTATATTTAACCGTTGTGTCATATAGTTAGAAGTTAAAAGAAAAACGTGTTCAGATGCTAAGAAGTGAAACAGGAATGACACTGACCGATGACCAGCTTATCTCGATCTTGCGAGATGGTGGGTATAAGGTCACGCCACAGCGACTTGCAATCTGCGATTACGTTCTTTCGAGCAAGGAGCACCCTACTGTTGAACAGATTCATTCTAAGATATTGAAGAAGCACCCCACAATCAGCTTGAATACGATTTATCAAACAATGGACATGCTCAATGATTTGGGTCTTGTCCAAGAGATGCGATTTGGTAGTGGTTCGTCAAGGTTTGACCCGAATACTTCTCTACATGCTAACATCATTTGCCAGAACTGTGGCAAGATAAGAGATTTCGAATCTGAGAGTATTCGAGAACTCTGGGCACGTGTTGTCACGGAGATGGATGTTGAGCCTTTGGGGCAGCGCTTGGATATCTATGTGCTTTGTGATGAGTGTAGAAGATAATCATTGGTCCATGACAGAAAGATTATATCGCCAGTCCCCTGATGCCGCCAGTACAACCCTAGCTTGGAGACTCCGAGATGGCCTCAACGTCAGCAAAGAAGTCAGAACCTGCAAGCAGACCCACTGATGTCCTAGTTATTGGCGCTGGAATGGCCGGAATCAATGCAGCCTTGTCGCTAGCCGAGGGAGGGCATCATGCTCATGTGATTGAAAAGTCAGTGAGCATTGGAGGGAACTATGTTGCAGTGTACAAGATATTCCCAATGCTGGAGTGCTCCGCTTGTGTCATGACTCCACTCACCTCCTATGTGGGTAAACACCCCAACATCACGGTTCATGCACTCTCAACTGTTGAGAAGGTCACCGGCTCACGGGGCAATTTCACAGTCACTGTTCGAAAGAAGGCACGTTATGTCAACGAAGACACGTGCACTGGCTGCCAACAGTGCATTCGCAACTGTCCAGTGGAGGTCCCATCAGAGTTCGATCATGGGCTCTCACTTCGTAAAGCAATCTACATGGACTTCCCTCAGCAGGTACCACTGGTCGCCACGATTGACAGAGAGTCATGTATTGGCTGCGGCACCTGTGCGGCTGTTTGTCCCCAAGATTGCATAGATTATGATGACGACGATAAGCTGGTTGAGCTCAATGTGGGGTCTATAGTTGTAGCTACTGGCTTTCAGGAGTACAAGCCTGTCGACTACGGCGAGTATGGCTATGGCATCTATCCAAACGTGGTGACCAGCCTAGAATACGACAGAATGACGCATCCTACCGGACCCACTGATGCACATATGATTCGACCCTCCGATGGGAAGGAGCCAGAGAAGATACTCTTCGTCAATTGCGTTGGCAGCAGAGACATCAGAGAGAATATCGGAGGCTATAGCGGCCACTGCAACAGAGTCTGTTGCTCATTTGGACTCAAGCTCGCACAAGTGACGCGTATGCACTATCCTGAGGACCACTGCAAGATAATCTACACCTACATGGATATGCGCACAGCAGGGAAGGCCCTTGAGGAATTCCTGTGGGACTCTGAGAGGAACCATGCAATTGACTTCATTAGAGGGCGCGTTTCCGAGATTGGCGAGGATCCAGACACGCATGACCTCTTCGTCAAGATGGAGGACACTGAGAAGGGGGAAATCATAGAGATTGACAAGATCTCAATGGTTGTACTGAACTCCAGCTTCAGACCTAACGAAGGCCAAGAAGAGCTCGCAAGGATATTGAAGATTGAAATCGATGAGAACGGATGGGTGAAATCAGCACATCCGAACTCCGGTGCGCTAGAAACAACTCGACAAGGCATCTTTGTGGCCGGATGCGCGAACGGTCCCAAGGATGGAACGGATACTGTCAACGAGGGTAAGGGAGCAGGAATGGCTGCACACTCGATGCTGCCCATCCCCACACCCCCCACACCAGAGCCCGTACCTCCTGCAGAGGTGAGCGATGAGGCCCGAGTTGGCGTGTTCATTTGTCATTGTGGGGGAATCATCGGAAATGTGATAGACTCTCCAGGACTCGCAGAGTGGGCAAACGACCTTCCGAACGTGGTCTATTCAACAGATTATCTGTTCATGTGCAGTGATCCAGGTCAAGAAATGATTACGGAAGCCATAACGGAACACAAGTTGAACCGAGTCGTTGTTGGTTCCTGTTCCCCCCTGCAACATCAAGAAACGTTCAGGAGAGCACTGGAAGCAGCAGGCCTCTCCCCATATTATTTCATTGGGCCAGTGGGCCTGAGAGAGCAACTTACATTGGTGAATGCCAATGCACCTCCAGACGAACGACAAGAAAAGGCTCAGGATATGATACGAAGTGCCGTAGCCAAGGCAATCAACGCGGAGATAGTTCCGGTCAGGGAGGTCGAAGTGACGCGCGTTTCGATGGTTGTCGGTGGAGGCGTTTCTGGAATGACTGCATCTCTCGACCTAGCAAAGAAGGGATTCGACGTATTACTTGTTGAGAAAAAAGACAGTTTGGGAGGAAGACTGAACGAACTGCATCACCTCTTTCCAAGAATGGAATCAGCGAAGGACATTGTAGAAGACTTAGTGGCGAAGGTTGAGAAAGAGAAACGCATCAAGGTGCTTCTGAAATCAAAGGTTCTCGGCCGTGACGGCTCCTATGGCAACTACGACATTGAGATTGAGAACATCGAATCTGGTGAACGTGATGTGTATCGCATAGGCACGATGGTCGTCACAGTTGGCACTGATGTCTACGAGCCCACACCTGGAGAGTACGGTTACGGGGAGATCCCGGCGGTAATCTCTACGCTGGAGCTTGAGAGAAGGCTCAGGAATGGAGAGCTGAAAAAGGCTCCAAAGAACCCTGTCTTCATCCATTGCGTGGGCTCAAGACAGAACCCAGGGGAGGGCAACAGGCACTGCTCTAGGGTCTGTTGCTCAGCCATTGTGACCATGCAGCACGAGCTTAAGGAGATGTTCCCAGACATCAAGGTCTACTCTGCTTACAAAGAACACATCCGACCTTACGCGAATGGGATGGAGGAGATGTGGCGCGAGAACCGTCAAAACGGAGTCGCCTATCTCCGATGGGTACGAAACAGACCAGTCACAGTGGAGAAAGATCCGGATAGCGACGGCGCCATAGTGACTGTCTATGATACTCTCGCCCAAGAAACCTTCAAAATCAAGTCGGAACTTGTGGTTCTGGCGCTGGGCTTGGAGAGCCCCAGTGACTCGGACGAGCTTGCAAAAGCGGTGGGCATCAACAGAGGTGCGGATGGGTTCTTCGCTGAGATGCATATGAAGTACAGACCGGTGGAAACCACGGTGCCGGGAGTGTTTCTTGGTGTCACCTACGCGAAGAACGTGGCGGATTCAGTGAACCAGGCGAGAGGCGCGGCCAG
>JBHLPB010000129.1:0-7268 GCA_048939905.1 Promethearchaeota archaeon | reverse complement strand
AGAACTTCAATGCAGAAGTCTACTACCAGCTCATCGTACTGCTGGATACCGGGGATTGATCCTCGGTGTCTGACACGGAAAACCTCGGCCCAGAACTCATCCCAGCCGAGCTCAACGCGGTCCACCTTAGCACACCTCTCAGTGAGTCTGACTTAGCGATGATATGAAGCTTGTCATGAAACTTAGATACTCAGAAGAAGATGGAGAAGACCCGCTACCTGTTGATCTCCGCCGGGAGGGACGCAGACTGAAGCAACAGGAAACTCAAGTTAACGAGCGTGAATTCGCGGGTCTTGCGTCTCCGACCTATTAGGACATATTCGACCTATAAATCTATAGGTTCCCGCTTAAATGCGCAGACTTGTCGAAAAATCGAATAACCTTTCTTTTAGTCCTAATTCACAAAAATCGAGACCTAAATGACGGAAATCCTGCAAGAAGGAATCTTGGGAGCGGAGAGCGCCAAAAAAAGAAATGTTCTGGAATGCATGCGGTTCGGCAGGAGATTTTGCATCTACTCGGGCAGATTTTTGCATGGACTAATGCTGACAACAGGAGAAGGGGGGATGGTAGCCCCGCCAGGATTTGAACCTAGGTCCGGTGGGCCAGAACCACCGATGCTTGACCGCTACACCACGGGGCTGCTCATGGGCCGAAGTCCTCCGGCTCGAACTTACGGCACGCTTGGAAGCCCAAATTACCTTTTCGGTCAGTCTGGCAATTCGGCACACGAAACCACCCACAGTAAGGAATTTGGGAGGTCTTTCTTAGATACCAATCCTGAATACTATCGCGTCACGAAGCATTCTCTGCATCATTCGCAGAAGGTTCTTTCCTTCTGTGGCTATTGTTGTAAAAGCCGGATAGCCATGAAGATCCAGCATCTGTAGCATTCTATCAACAGGCATCGCGTTTGGAAGATCTCTCTTGTTGAGAGCAACGACAATAGGTAGAGTTGCCATTCTGTCCGTTCCTAATGCAATTCGAAGCTCCTGGATAGAGGCGAGATTCTCGTTCATCTGTTCAGGTGCAGAATCGGCCATGAAGATTAGCCCATCAACTCCTCTAAGGACGTTGATGCGTTGAGTCGCATGCCTGCGCTGACCGGCAACAGTGAACACGTCAAAGACTACACGTTCTCCGGCGGAAACAGGGATGAAGTCGAAGTAGGTTGTGCGTCCGAGCTCGTCTCCAATCTCCACAATTCGCCCTTTGCCCAGGGATCTTACATTCGCAAATAGCCATCTCAACGCAGTGGTCTTGCCGGAAAGAGAGGGCCCGTAGAAAACAATCTTGATTCTAATCCTCCCTTCATCATCACGCCTCAAGCCAGCGCCAGGCACAACCTCAGTCACTCGCCTGGGGTGTATTCGAGCAGCCCTCGCGATATTTGAGGTGGCCTCGGCATCTATCCTTAGTTCTGTAGATGACGCAACAATTGTCCCTGTAGGCTCAGGCTCTCGTGCTCCTACTCTGGGTGTCTCACGCGGGAGCGTGAATGGCTCTCCGGGTTCGACAGAAACCGTCTCTGGAGGGGTCACTTCTCTCGGGGGTACGTCTATGCTAGTTCGCGCCTCTGAGCTGGTACTTGACGTGGTTGGGGAGCGCTCTTCTTCAGACTCTGCCTTCTTTTCGCGTCTGAATCTTGACCTTAGCCTCCTAAGCAAGGACAACCCGTCTCCGAAAGACTACGGATATCTAAGCAGTCTTAAATCTTGGGGGGATAATCTCCGCAGTGACCTTTATCTGCTAGTTCAAACCCGATGGCTCATCATGCCTGACATCATCTCTCGCGAGTTCATTGACCAGAACTTCCCTACACTCTCACAAATGACCTACCTGAACAATGCCGCAACCGGGATACCACCCGTGGCGTGCATCGATGCCATGAAGCAATTCTTGGAAGACCGCATCAATGTTAGGCGCAGTATTGAGGATATAGAGAGGCAGCTCGAAGAACTTCTAGAGCTCCTAGCGAAACTCCAGGGCGGCAAGAAGGAGCATTATGGTCTCGTTCCTAACACATCCACTGGAATAAACTCCTTCGCTCATAGTATAGAATACCCTGAAGGGTCAAACATTGTTCTTTGCGATCTCGAATTTCCCGCAAACTACGTGCCATGGCAGAATGTGAGCAGACATTACGGACCAGAGCTTCGTGTAGTCAAATCCAAAGATGGTGCTGCGTCGCTTGACAGCTTCAAAGAACATATCGATGAAGACACAAGGGTTGTTGCAATCAGCCAGGTACAGTTTGGCTCTGGGTACAGGATGGATTTAGGTGCACTAGCAGATGCAGTCCACAGTGTAGGTGGCTATCTGGTGGCAGACGTGATACAGGCCATTGGATGGGCCGAGACTGACTTTGAGAAGGAGAACGTCGATTTCGCTGCGGGACACGCGGCAAAATGGTTGATTGGTCCAATTGGGGCAGGCTATGTTTATGTCAACAAAGAGGCGATTGACACGCTCACGCCACGTTTTCTAGGTTGGTGGGGAGTGTCGAAAATGGATGACTACAGCTACTTCGAACGGGAGCCTTTGCCCAGTGCAAGGAAGTTCGAGATTGGTTCTCCCTCATTGGTCGTATATGCAGGCATGATTGAGTCGCTCAAGACCATCATGGAAGTGTCCGCTAGGAGCAGAGAGCAGGCGACCATGGAGAACGCCGATTACCTAAGAAAGAGGCTCTCAGAGGAGGGTTTGAGCTACTACGACTTCGGCGAAAAGAACAACTCTCCAATTGTGTCCTCTGCTCTGAAAAACCCTGAGGAAGTCAACAAGAGCATCTCGAAAGAGAAGATATACTGCTCTGTTAGAGATGGTAGGCTCAGAGTATCCCCCCATTTCTATAACACGAAAGAAGAAATCGAAAGGCTTGTTGACCATCTGAGGTGAAACTGTGTTTCAACAAGTATCTCCCGATCTGTACTTTCTTGTCAGCAGTTCATTCGATTCCAACATTACATACATAGACGGAGGAGAGAAGCAGGTTCTAATTGATACAGGAACAGGCATCTATTCTGAGAATCTAAACAGGGACTTGGAGAAAGTTGGATCCTCAATCAAGTCTATCACAGACGTAGTTCTGACACATTCGCACATAGACCACATCGGAGGAGTCCTTCCGATACTGAAGACGTGTAATCCAAAGTTGCATCTCCACAAGTCAGAAGGAGACATGATTAACTCAGGAGACATGCGACTCACTCTCACTAACACCTTTGGTGTCGAGCTGCCTGCGATGAAGATTGAGGGGTTGCTGGAAGAGGGAAACGTCCTCAGTTTTGGTGACATTAATCTCAAGATCTACAATACACCAGGGCATTCGGTAGGAAGCATCTGTCTCCACATAGAAGACAGAGGGATACTAATCACAGGGGATACGATGTTTCCAGGCGGAAGTTTCGGAAGGGTTGACTTCCCAACGGGGAGTCCAGCTCAGCTTGTAGAGTCTCTAAGACGAATAACCGAGTGGGAGTTTGAGATTGCACTGCCCGGCCACATGAATGCCATTCTCGGAAATGGCAAGAGATATGCACACATGTCATATGAGATGGCTCGAAGCATGTTCATGCATTACTGATGGCCCTCTCGACTTCTTCAACGGAGAAAGGAGTGACCTTGGGGCCATCCACGTCCAGTTCAACCACTTTGGACTCCAGTGCTTTGACAAGTGCATAGACGGAATCACTGTAGGGAGTTTCAATACCATGTTCCCTAGCTAGGCGTACAACTTCTCCGGTTATGGCGTCTATCTCTGTCTGCTTACCCATTTGGATGTCCTGGAGCATTGAGTTGATATTGTCACCTGTCGCCTTTGCGGTTCCAAGAGCGTATCGAATAGGGTCATCAGCAGTTAGAGACACTCCAATTGCTCTGGCCACGTCAACAGCCTCTTGGACAAGTTTGACGACTAGGGTCCTCAAACGCGCATCGTTGTAGATTTCACCATTAGTCATGCCGGTCAATGCACCTATTGGATTGATACCACAGTTGACAATCGTCTTCGTCCACACGACCCCTTCGATATTGTCAGACGATCGTACATCGAAACCGGCTTCTTGGAGGATGGAAACCACCTTTTCCACCATCTCCATGTTCTCAGGGTAGTGCGAGCCAATCTCAGTGATGCCACATCCAGTAACCGTGACCTCTCCGGGTCCGGACATTATAGCACCCATGCATGTAGTGGCTCTGAGTACCCGGCGGGTGCCGAGAATCTCTGCGACCTTCTTCTCGGTCCCGATGCCGTTCTGGAGAATCAGGACATATGCTCCGTTGTCCGTCAAGTGCTTAATTCTCTTGGCGGCCTCCTCAGAGTCGTAGGCCTTTGTGGTGATAAGGACCAAATCTGATTCGTCAATCTCCTCGGCATTCTGTGTGGCTCTCAGTCGAAAGATGTGTTCTCCCAGAACGCCCTTGACCCTAAGTCCACGAGTGTTGATAGCATCCACATTGGGAGCACGTCCAACAAGCAGATGTACGTCTTCTCCTGCTTTACTGAGGAGGCCTCCATAGAGGCTTCCTATAGCTCCAGAACCCATTATCACAATTCTCATGATTCATCCTCCTCTACAGAGCCTCCCACGGCCTGAGCTGAAAGATGGTCTATCATCAGTCTGAGCGCTTTGCTCAGGTTTGCAGCATTGTCGAAACTGGCAACTGTTTCTCGTAGTTTCTCCCTCGACCAGTTCTTCATCTCGCGTGCATATCCCACCATAAGCGGAAGGGATCGAACAACATTGTCAACAATGGTGATATTTGAAAGAACGGCTGTCCGCGACATAGGATTGAGGTCAATTGTGACCACGAACTTGTCGATCTTCCGAAGTGCTTCTGTGCGGTCCCCGTCCTCAAGAGGAACTAGCACTACGTCGGCTTTGGCAATCCCCTCAGAATCAACCTTCCTTCTGTTGCTGCTGAGCTCGGGGATTGTTTTGGACGGGCGATCGTGAGTACCGAGTATCTCAGTAGCTCCAGCTTGCCTAAGTGCGTCTGCGATTGCTTCTTCTCGCGCCGGTCTGTAATAGAAGAGATTGATTTCAAGTGGTGCGTCGGTCAATTCAGAGAGTTCAACGAGGTTTCTTGGGACTAGAGCGCAGATATTCCCATTGACACTTATGACGGGGTGCTTGGCTGAAAGCAGTGCTGCAACTGCGGCTCTACAGGCCATATTTGCCAATTCGGTCGTCTGCTCCCCCAGAAGATAGTCAAAGGCCTCTCCACGGCCATGCGCCAGAAGACCTGCGGTGGCCACGATGTCCTTCTCATGTCCTTCAATTATGCGCTCACGAATGTCAAGTGAGGCTTTTCGCGGATGGTCAGCCGGGACATGAATCTTCGTCACCTAGACCAACCTCCCACCTTGAGCAGAGATGGACGTCACGAGTATCTGAGTGCTGTCCCAGTGTGCCTCCAGAATGGAAACAGCGTCTTGAGTCGCTTCCCTCTCGCAGAAGCAGAACGCGGAGTCACCGAGCATCACCATACTTGAGTTGCTGAATCCTGCTGACTCTAGCTCATCCAGGGCGGCACCGACACGGTGGGTCATGAGATTGGTTTTGCGAGCGAATTCCTTCGAACATGTAATGAACTGGGTGAGTGTCGGATTTTCGATTAGCTCACTCAGAAGGCCATCAGCAACCCGGTTGATATCACGTCGATGAGTCTCGTTGACAAGCACGCTTCGCGTTTCCAGACCGGGTGCTCCAGCCAGAATAACGCCTAGCCCCTCAGGATATGGAAAATTGACTACTTCTCCGATTCCAGGTGCTCCCGGATGAACTCGTATCTCCATTCCTCCCCTGGTCTGAGCAATGACGTCCCCCAGTCCGGTGTGATTGACCACTTCTGCGAAGTGTGCATGCGACGCGGCACTATCTGGGTCAGTGCCAGCACGAAGAAGATGCGCCAGTGCGAGTGCAGTTCCCAATGCGCCAGCTCCGGATGCCCCGAACCCCACCCCAATCGGGAGTGATGATTCATGCTCCACGTGGACCCTGTAGTCTGCATCGTTGTACTCAAGCAATCTTCGAATCACCGTCACTGTAACAGGTGCATCTATCCTAGAATCGTTGTACTTCACCGAGATCGTGGGGGGTCGACTCACCTCGAGAGTCACAGTTGTTGTGGTCCCGATGCCCAGACAGAATCCGGCACCTGTGGAACCACGGTAGAGGGGATTCTCATGTTCATCATGGATTTGGAAGACTCCTGTCACATGCCCGGGCACAAATGCACGAGCGGAACGTGGCATATTATCTACCTGTGAACTCAAGGTGGTCACTCGTGTGCTTTTCTAGCGCATATATATACTCAACCATAGAGAAGTAAATGGTGTATATACAGGTATATACAGACAAGTGCTAAGCTGGGTTCGGGTGCTCTAATAGTCAGTGAAAGTGGACGGCAATGCCTTACTCTTTCCCAAGAGGAACGAGACTCGTGTACTGCTTGACTCTCGGATCCTTCGATGGAGGAGCAGGATAGCCCCAACGGGCATCAATGTCACGTCCGCTCAAATCGTAGACATTGAAACTGCCGGAAGACCAAGTCAGGGGGCTGAATCCCAAGAGAAGTGTCTGGGTTCGCCAGCTTGTCACCACCATATGTCGGTTCATTCCGGCCGTTGGAACAACGAGGAAGACGTTCGAGAGTTCCATTAGAAGCGATGTGCTAATCCTGTAGAAGAAAGTGTATGTCTTTCTGTGCTCCTCAGTGCCTTGTTGTCTGAGATCATTCAGATAGCGGATTATGGTTTCATCATGAACAGCAGGATCCATAACGTCGTGGAGCTCTTCCACATCAACAGCGACCGCGGTTTCGAAGTAGTAGGCAAGTGGAAACTCAGTGATGTGAAAGAGAAGGAACTTGTTTCGGGTTATGGTTTGATACAGATGTTGAAAGATTGCCTGCTTGGAGTACAGCATGCTCGAATCCAGACTTGCAGGCTGGAACTCATCAGCGGCGGCAGAAACGACAAGTCGAAACATATCGTCGAGCATATCCCCATCGTAGCCGATTCGAACCACATGATAGGGCAGTTCTCTCGAGTCGTCACTCTTGTGGCCTCGGTAGCTAAGGAACTCGTTGAAGTCCCTCTGAAATGTGTCAACTTCATTGTCGTTGTCTAGCACAAACAGTGATTGACTAGGGGTGCCAAATGAAGACACAACACTGTCATAGGTTTGGTAACGTGCCTTCTTCTCAGGGATGAGCTCGCTATACAAGTCATCATGATTGGGAGAAGAGTCTGCCAAACCTCA
>JBHLPB010000128.1:0-7281 GCA_048939905.1 Promethearchaeota archaeon | reverse complement strand
TCGGGATTCCAACGCTATTCGCGAAATCTGAGATTCCTCTTGCTGCGTCGTCAAGGTTCTTCGCATTCTTGGCATTCTTAAGGTTTCCAAAACGAAGACAGTTCATCAGACCGATAGGTCGACATCCATGTGAGATTACGTCGCTGATTACACCTGCAACTCCGCTGACTGCTCCGCTATACGGGTTGAGCTGAAAAGGGTGGTTGTTGGATTCCAGAGCGATACCAAGAATAACATCATCGCCAAGGTCTACCAGTCCAGCTCCCCCACCCAAGCCGAGGACAACCATTTCCCCATCTGTCTTGAACAGCTGGAACCATCGCCTACTACTCTTATAGCTGCGGCGTTCAGACCACATCGCTCCAACCACTTGCAGCTCGGTTTCAGTAGGTTCTCTCCCGAGAGCTACGGTCAGTTGGTCACGTTCGTGGTCATCGAGCATCCTGGGCACCCTACTGGTCTAGCGTTGTCCTCACAAAGTTCTCCAATATCAATAGGCCATCATTGGACCCAGCATCCGTCCTCACAGCGCGTTCAGGATGTGGCATGAGTCCGAGGACATTTCCATTCTCATTTACTACCCCTGCGATATTCTCAATGGACCCGTTTGGGTTCGCATCTGTGGTCATATCGCCATCTACATCACAGTACCTAAGTACAACTTCATGTGAGTTGTTTAGCCTTTCCAGTCTCTTCTTGCCAACTTGGTACCTGCCTTCTGAGTGAGCAACAGGTATACGAACAATCTTGCCCTCAAGACCATCGGTAAACTTTGTGGGGTTCTCGCAGACCCGAAGATAGACCCATTTGGACACAAACCTCCCGGATTTGTTTGGTTTCAAGCTACCGGGAAGGATTTTGAACTCGGAAAGAATCTGGAAACCATTACCTATTCCCAACATGGGTTTTCCTGAGTCTGCAATATCTCTCACTACATCCCTCATCTCATCGATAGAGGAAGCCGCATTTGCGCGAACATAGTCCCCATAGGATAGTCCCCCAGGAATGATGACTCCATCTGCCTCCAGAAGAAGAGTAGGATCCTCGCGGCTTAATACGATCTGTGGCTCGGCGGCAGGAATCGCTTGTAGTGCTCTGAGCACGTCCTTCTCGCTATTGGTACCGGGGAACTTGACGATTGCGATCGTCACAGGATGATTCCTCCTCTCAGCAGAACTGCCTGACACGTTTCTCTAGACTCTTGTAGAACGCGCTTTTAACCGTGTGGAATCGCGGTTGGATGTGTCCCTTCTGGGTTCGTATAACACTTATCTCAGAATTGCATCTATGTCTGTTGAGGAAACCGCTTTGCGCGACCCAAGAGACCTTACATCATACTGTGGACTTTACTGTCCCGGATGTACACGCTTTGAGGGCCGTTTCGCAGAGCAACGAGCGAGTCCCCAGGGTGTCACTGGTAGATACAGTGTTATGGGGGAGGACGCGAGCCCAGACAGGGAGCAGGCTGCCCGCGCCAGTGAAGCGTTGGATGTGCCCCTTGACAGCGATGCCGGACACTACCAGAGCTGCAAAGGATGCAAGGTTGGTGACGGAAAGAAGGATTGTGTGGTGCGTTCATGTGCATCGGATAGAGGATACTCCACGTGCGTCGAATGCATCAGAATGGAGTCTTGTGATGTTTTGAGTGGCAATCCAGAAGCCCTTCACCGTCTGCGAGAGATCAGGGACAAAGGGTATGACAACTGGCTCAAGACCAAGGAGGAAATGGTCAGAACTGGATGGACATTCAACATCGACCTGAGCTAGGTCCGCCATTTGCGAAGTGGAACCACAACTGCTATCAAGCATTAGACCCACTTCCATTTCTACTTGGAGGCAATCACATGGCCAGGGAAGAGCCTACTACAACGGACATTTCCGATGACGATGATTCTGAAGCTGCTCTCACTCGTAGAAGAAAGATAGAGCATATCGAGATATGTATAGAGGAGGATGTCCAGGCTCGCGTTTCGACAATGTTTGAGCACGTAGCCTTCATTCATAATGCTCTACCTGAGATAGACAAAGACAAGATAGACCTCACAACCAACTTTCTTGGCCTGAGAGCAAACGCCCCCATTGTGATTGCGGCCATGACGGGCGGCCACCCGCGTACGTACGAAATCAACCGAAAGCTTGCTGAGGCCGCCGAGATGCTGAGGATACCAATCGGCGTCGGCAGTCAGAGAGCAGCCATTGAAGATCCTTCTTTGGCTGACACCTTCCGGGTGGTGAGAGAGAAGGCACCTTCTGTACCAGTTATTGCGAATATCGGGGCCACTCACATAGAAGTTGCACCGTCCGCGATTGAGATGATTGACGCAGACATACTCGCTATCCACCTGAACCCTCTCCAGGAAGCAGTCCAACCTGAGGGTGACTGCAACTCGGAAGGGGCCTTGGAGAACATAGCGTCGATCGTAGACTCGGTTGATGTCCCTGTGATTGTGAAGGAAACAGGGGCGGGTATATCTGGCGAAGTCGCAGAAGCCCTTGAAGGGATTGGAGTTTCTGCTGTCGATGTTGGCGGAGTAGGAGGCACTAGTTGGTCTGCTGTGGAATATCACAGGGCCATACGTGAAGATGACGACCTGAAGGCACAGCTAGGGCAAGATTTCTGGTCTTGGGGCATACCTACGGCGTTGAGCATCATCATGGTCAGAGACTCTACGGACCTAGAGGTGATCGCAACTGGAGGCATCCGCACAGGCCTCGATGTGGCAAAATCGCTTGCCTTGGGAGCCATGTCGGCGGGAGTGGCTCATCCTTTGCTTAGACCTGCTGTCCTAGGGTCGCCACTCGACGTGATTGTTGAAGTGGAACGAATGCTTGAGGGTCTCAAGGTTGCGATGTATCTTACTGGTTGCAGTACGGTGAGTGAGCTGAGTGACAAACCCCTACTTCTTGGAGGACCTCTCATCGAAGCGTTGAGGTCTCTAGATATAGACTACAGGGAGGTAGCAGGCTAGTACCAAGAAGGTTCACTTTGGTCGCGTTCGGAATCGGTTTTTCAAACCGCACCAATGCGAGCCAGGTATTTCCTACGTTTCCATATCCCATTCAGCATTTGGACCGCTTCTTCTATGGTATCAGCCACTGGGATTCCGTTCAGCTCAAAGCCCCTAATTATCACCTCGTACTTCACCAGATTCGGAACATAGGCCACAACCGTCTTATCATGATTCTTGGCTACGTTTGCGAGCCGTGTCCCGACTTGGAGTGAGATTCCCGGAGCATATGGCAGCAGCAAGAGCAGCGCTGCATTGACGCTGTCAAAGGTTAACATCCTATCAAGCACTCTCTCGAAATCTATGTCGGATGCGCTTCCTGTCAGATCACAAGGATTGCGGAATGAGGCGATTCCTTGGTATGCAGGAGTCATGACCCCCCGCAACGTATCTTGTTGTTCCTTTGAAAACGGTGGGAAATGCAAACCGTAGTGGGAGGCCTCATCACTTGAGATAACTCCGTGCCCTCCGCTAACGGTCAGTGCGCCCACGCCAAGACCCTTCATCAACCTGGGCTTGAACGAGAAGACCTTCGAATATGCCATGACCTCGTCCTCATCTACTGCTCTAATCACTCCGAACTGCTCAAATGCCGCTGCTGTCACTGCCATATCGCCGGCCAATGACGAGGTGTGACTCTGAGTAGCACGATGGCCGGCTTCAGATTCACCTCCTTTCAGAACGACGACGGCTTTTTTGGGTGCCACTTCTGCACAAGTTTCCACAAACTTCCTTCCTTCACCTTCATCAAAGCCCTCTATGTAAGCCAGAATAACACGCACTTTGTCATCGGTGCCAAAGAACTCGACAAAGTCGGTAACTTTGGTCTGTGCTTGGTTTCCAATCGAGATTGCTGCCGCGATTCCTACGTTTCTTGCTGCAAACTCTTCGAGTCTCTCTACTAGCCAACCTCCACTCTGCGATACAATAGCCACACTCCCCCTTCTAGGTCTGGCCACTCTCTCGCTAGGAAGAAAGAATGTATCAACACGCTCGGGGACAAAGACTCCGATGCAGTTAGGTCCCACCATAGTGATTCCGTGCTCGTCTGCAATCTGTACTATTTCTGATTGTAGGGTCGCACCCGATTCACCTGTTTCACCGAAACCTCCAGAAACCACGATAGTGGATTTGATATTCCTCTCCCCGCATTCCCTGAGAACGCTAGGTACAAACCTCGCGGGCACAGATACTACGGCGAGCTCAATACCCTCAGGAGCCTCAGAGATTGACTTGAAGATCTGCTGCCCCTCTACCTTGCCGCCCTTTGGATTGATCGGATAAGTCGGAAGAGCATTCTCAAAGAATAGCTTTCTGAAGATGACGTTACCCGGTGAAAACGGATTGGTAGTTGATACTCCAACGACTGCTGCTGATTTCGGGTTCAGCATAGTGGAAAGACCAGACATGTCGATTTCACGTCCAATTCGACATGAAGCCGACTAGTCCCTTATATGAAGTGTGTCTGTACTGCGGCGCCAAGAATCCTATTTCTAGCCAGAATACAACCCTATGGCTTCATCTGTGCCAGTATCTCTCTAAGCCGAGGTTCGGCTAGAATTGCGTGTTGGAGTTTGGTCAGGAGCTTCGTGATCTCGGCGTAGATGACCTGCCTCTGAGGATCACTGGCAGACTCGGCATTCTGAAGCGCTTCTTCGCACTGCTGGTTGATTCTCTTGATTATCCGCTTCTCGAGCTCTGGTCCTCCCCAGCCGAAAGCGTCGAAGCTGTTACGAGCCCCGTTCACCTTGTCCTCAACGCTAAGGTCCTTGCCAGTTAGGACATCAGCGACTCCGGAGAAGTAGACTCCAACTGCCCGCTCTATTCTTTCCATTTCGGAGGCGTTCAGGAAGTTCTCCTGCGGACGTTTCTGGGAGAGATCCTGAAGGAGTCTGGCTCCAGGAGCCTCAGTCAGGAGGCCCTTTACGATGGTCGCGAGTACCCTGCCTGGAATCTCCACAACATCACCGTAGTAGGCGGAATCCGAACGATACTTGTGCAGCTCTCTGAGTGCGTCGACCCAGAATGTGGGGAGCAACACATGGCAACGCTTCGAGTATTGAGTTATCATTCGCTGCATCTGACCTATGAGACCCCACTCGTCGTTCTCTACTTCCACCTTCCGATATGGTTCAACGACTGCTTCTGCTTCTTCTCCCACGAGCGGTACCAGCTTGCTGTCGGCGGCGGCGTTCTCCGCAGCCGTTCCCATGGACGGTGGCTTTGAAGTCGCAACCTTGGAATCGCCATCAAGCAGTGTTAGTATCTCTTGAGCGGGTGTCCCTCGTGCTTCTGCTTCCTTTGCCTTGGCAGAAAGCTTGGGAAGAAGGCTCTCAATCTGTGAGAGTCTCTTGACGATCAAGCTGATTATGTTCTGAGTGGACGGATTCACACCCTTCATGGATGTCGCCTCTTCCATCCAACGGCGCGTTCTAAGCAGACCCTGGGTAAGTGAGTCTACTCTGTCGGGATCAACGGTTCCGTCTACTTGGGTACTCAGGAGGAAGTGGACGAGGGTAGAGTTGAGTGTCTGCATCAGTAGGATTCTGTCAATGAGGTCATCGCTGATGTTTGCTTCCTCGGTCAAGTTGACACGCTCCTTGCGCTACATCGGTTCTGTTGTGTCACCCGGCGCCATGTAGTATGAGAACAGTTCTCTGAAGTCGGCTATTGCGTCTACAAGCTCTTTCCGAGTGGTTCCCTTTGCGCGCATGAACCAGCCTTGTTTCAACGGCGATGCCCCGCTATGCAGATTGACCAGCTGAGTTGCCTCGTTTATGATTTGAACCAATTCAGGAATCTTGGGAAGACCAAGTAACACAAGAAGGTCCGTCTTTGGATCTGGATAGAAGTACTGGACATAGCATGGTGTGATTGCAGCTCCGGGGGCAATGAAACCGTCCAGAGCTTCCTTCAGATGCATGCCATACTCGGCCTTTGAGATGTGCCTCGGTCCGGAGAAGACATAGTACACGCTTTCCGCGTTCGGTTGGTCTCCAACGTCTGCGTAAGAGCACTCCTTGACTGCATAGTCCATCATTGTACGAAGCTGCTTTGGCATGCTTCCTGCGTCGGGAATCAGACCTACATCTGTGTACAGCGCGGGAACTACGACCGGATCAAGCTTCCTAGCGTAATCGGCAAGGTCAGTTGTCGGGAAGACATCCTTGTTGGATTCATACACTCCTGGCGACAGCATAGCCTCGACAACGTCAAGAGCCAGTGGGTTCACCAACTCAACGAAGGCTTGCTCGGTTCGCGCTTCTAGTTCACCACCCTCGTCAAGAGTAGAAGGAACCATGTGTTCGATTTGGTCAACGCTAGCAATGTCAATCTCAAGCTCACGCTGAAGGTACTCAACGCTGTCCGACCTTCTGGACTGGAGAATCCTCTTCAGCATAGTTCTGTTGCTGAGGAGTATCGTGAGATCTGCACCACGTTCTTGGAGCTGTGCCCTCAGGAGCTTTGAAACTGCCCAGATAGAGTTTAGTGCTTCACTGGACTGGCCCTCGAAAGGAAGGATGCCTACTACGTATACGAATATCCGGCGTCCTTCTTCTTCTTGGAAGCGTTGCTTCAAGAGCTCAATGATGGCTGGTGTGCCTCCACAGCCAGTACCACCTCCAAGGCTTGTGAAGATACAGAATCCCGAAACGCCTTCAAAGCCAAGGTCGGCAAGCTGATTGAAGATGATGTCTTTCGACTCATGTACAGCGTTATACCCGTCCATAAATCGTCCACCGACACCAATTTCCGAAGCTCCATACAGCATTGTATGCTCCTTTGGAATCTCGTACTTCTGGCGGACTTTGGTCAGGTCTGCCCTGTCAGTGTTCATCAGAAGGTATCCTCTGACCCTTGAGGGCAACTTCTTGTCAACTGAAGTCTTGAGATAGGAGCCCACAATGTTTGAGCCGCATTCACCAATTCCAATCGCAAAGACCTCTGCGGCCTTCGTGAGTTCATCGTCGCTAAGTGGTCCTCTTGACATTAGTTGTGTCTCCTTTTGGCTAACCTCTCTTCCCTACCATCCTATCGGCAATCTCTCTGATCGCCCATGTAAGGTACGAACTTATGTCGTCCCTGGTGTAGGTTTCCTTTACCTTCTTGATAGCATCAGTTATGAAAGTCTCACGCTGGTCTGGACTAGCAGCAGGACTGAATCCAGTCATGAACACTCTCATGGACTTGTGCCAGTCGTCCATCTTCTGGGCCTTGTCGGTCCATTCGGCTCGCAGTCCCTTCACTTCGTTATAGCTCTGAATAGCATCTT
>JBHLPB010000127.1:0-7303 GCA_048939905.1 Promethearchaeota archaeon | reverse complement strand
CGCATGTGCGAGCACGAAGCTTGGGCTCATGGCGGCACCAACACGGTAGGTCACCGCTGGAATGAATCCTGCGTATGCATATCCGAAGTTGATTTGCAGAGTGTAGGTGTCCAGCACAACTAGTGCATTTGAGTTGGCAGTCCAATTATTGAATGCTGTCTGGAACTCGGCTGATGATGGACCGAACTCGTTGGAGACATCGTATACCTCTTCTCCACCTGCTAGCGGCTCAAGGAGCATGAAGATCGGACCTCCACCGTAGGACATCTTGACTCCGCGCTCCCAGCTCCACTTTAGGGCGCTGGCGTTGAATGGTGTCCCATCATGGAATGTAATGCCTTGCCTCAGTGTTATGTTGTACTGCTTTCCGTCCGCTGAAATATCCGGCGCTGCTGCTGCCAAGAGCGGCACCGACGGGTTGGTATCAGAGGATCCGAATGGATAGTAGTACAAAGTTTCGTAGACTTGTTCACCAATATACGATCCGGCGCTTTCGTATAAGTAGTGGATGTCAAGTGACTGGGGCTCGCCTATCGTTTCAATGATATATGTGTCCTCAGGCGGCCTAGTAGGCTGCGTCATGAACACAAAAGCGACACCAGCACCCGCGACAACCACAACGATAACGACGATCGCGATTATCTGGTTTCTTTCCATTGGAATATAATTCCTCCTTCTTGCAAGAAGCAATAAGAAATCCTCTTGCATGGGCACATCAGAATGTGCCACATTGGAGTCTATTGGGAGAGAGATTGTCATATATAGATTGCGGACAAACGCATCGTGTAGGCACGCACACAACAAATTAGAAATAGGATTCAACGGCGCCCAGGTGGTCTTGATTTGTGAACAGTCTGAGTGTAAGTAGTGCTTGGTACCATGTTGTAGCGGATTCATGATGGGTGACAGGTCACAAATCTGTCAGACCACCTTACACGTTTATTTCTTTGAACCAAAGGCTTAAATTGGCCATAAATGTCCTGCGGACTCTGGAAAACGGGTTGGCATGATTTGCCGTCTCGTGAACTCTGTGCACGTGAAGTGGTCGATAATGAGACTGAGGGACTATGTCATAAGGAGAATCCTGCTGTCAATCCCCGTTGTTGTGGGTGTCCTCGCTATCACATTCGTACTTGCCTACGTCGTCGGCAACCCTCTTGCGATATATGTGACTGAGAGGACTCCCCCTGATGCCATTCCCGGAATCATCCGCGAGCATGGACTTGATCAGCCTGTATACATGCAATTCTTCTACTATCTGAGAGACCTCTTCCAAGGGGACTGGGGTTGGTCTGATACTGCGAACATGCCTACGACGGAAGCAATTCAGAGATTCTTCCCTGCCACCATTGAACTATCTATTGTTGCAATGATCATTGCGGTCACACTGGGTATTCCACTGGGCATAATCTCTGCCACACGCAAAGATCAGATAGCAGACCATGTAACTCGCGTCATTGCGCTCGCGGGAGTATCAATGCCCATATTCTGGTTTGCCCTCATGCTCAAGTACCTGTTCTATTTCCAATTCTTCATGTGGGGTCTGCCATATCTGCCGGAAGGAGGCAGATTCACGTACACTATTGTTAGCTACCAACCGGTAACCAACTTCCTTCTTGTGGATGCCCTTATCACAGGTAACCTCGTGTTGTTCTTTGATGGTATGATCCATCTCGTTATGCCAGCTGCTTGTTTGGGCTATCTAGTTCTTGCCGTCATCACGAGAATGATGCGTTCTAGCATGTTGGAAGTTCTGAGAGAAGACTACATCACGCTGGCAAGGTCAAAGGGGCTCAGGGAGCGAGTGGTCATCTATCGGCATGCCCTTAGGAATGCTATGATTCCCACCATCACCATAATCGGTCTTGCCTTTGGAGGACTCATAACTGGAGCAGTCCTCACGGAAACCATTTTCGGTTGGCCAGGCCTTGGTCGTTGGGCTGTGCGTTCAATCCTAACATCAGACGTCACAAGCATCAATGCATTCACACTTCTGGTGGCAGTCATCTTTGTGACGGCGAATCTGGTAGTTGACCTTCTTTATGGGGCCTTAGACCCTAGAATCAGATACGGATAGGTGAGAGACAAGATGACGAAAGACGGCACAGAAACTGTCGTTTCCGAAGTTGAGGTCGTTGAGGTTCCTCCTGTCAGCCCCCTTGTAGGGCTGCTTGGCATTCTTCAGATTATTGTGGCGCTCATCAGTATTGGGTACGGAGTGTATTTGCTCTCCTCCATATTCATCGAATACTCATTGGGAAATGCAGGCATAACTGCGGTTCTTGGCACGTTCGTTCTGAACTTGGGTCCTTTGGCATTCATAGGTCTGCTTTTGATCAATACCGGTAGGTCGATAAGAGCACTTGAAGTCTCTAACTTCCCCTGGGTGCTGTATGGCAACTTGATTGCCATAGGTATCTACCTACTTTTGGGCGGATTGGCCTTGTGGCTGACTTTGGTTAATATCATTCCAATGGTCCTTGTGATGATGCCCTCTGTACGGCAGCAATGGTGGGCAATCTACAGGGAGGACATGGGTCCAAGGATGAAGGAGTTCAGATACTCACTGTTTCTCATCCGGCGTAGCCCCCTCGTCCTGCTTGGCTTGTCCATCATAATTGGCTACATTCTGATTGCCATCTTTGTGCCCTATTTCGCTCCGTACGGTCCGACCGAGCGCATCTGGACCGAAACGCTTCGACCACCAGGTGGAACCCATATTTGGGGAACAGACCAAAATGGCGGCGACATCTTCAGCATGACAATGTGGGCCACAAGGATAGACCTGAGGATTGCCATGAGTGTGGTCGCTGTGGCTCTCGCTATTGGCACGCTGATTGGCATAGCCGCAGGCTACTTCGGTGGTGCAGTCGACGAGGTGATCATGAGGATAACTGATGTCTTCTTTGCATTTCCAGGTCTCATTCTTGCAATGGCAATTGTATCGGCGCTCGGTGGTCGTAATCTCGACAACATAGCAGTTGCGCTGATGTTGATATGGTGGCCCACATATTCAAGACTTGTCCGAGGTCAAGTACTCATCGAACGTGAGAAGCTGTATGTGGAGGCTGCAAGATCGGTAGGAGCATCCGACATGCGGATTATGCTGAGTCACATATTGCCAAACACTATACAGCCCGTCATCGTTCAGGCAACCCTAGACATGGGCGGTGTCCTCTTGACTGCGGCCGGACTCAGTTTCATCGGATATGGAGCCGAGGCTGGTACTGCAGAATGGGGGCTTATGATTGCCCAAGGACAGGATCACTTCACACTCTACTGGCTGATTTTCTATCCAGGCATAGCTATGCTGCTCTGCGCCTCGGCTTTCAATCTGGTGGGTGACGGAGTGCGAGACATTATGGATCCCAAGCTTAGACGTAGATGATGATTGGAGATGACATGAGAGTGGTCGTATCGAATGACGAAACCCAAGAAAGAATTTCAGAATCCCTTGATCTAGCTGAGGATGTAATCCTCGATGTCCGGGGCCTGAAAACCTCATTCTACACGTATGAGGGTGTTGTGAAGGCTCTAGACGGTGTCACTGTACAACTCAAGAGCGGAGACACACTGGCATTCGTCGGGGAAACAGGATGTGGCAAGAGTGTCACAGCAAAGTCAATCTTGCGCCTTGTTGAATCTCCGGGACGGATAGAAGCAGGCCAAATACTCTTTCGAAGCCGCGCAGCAGACGGCAGTGAAACCGTCATCGATCTAGTCAAGTTGTCGGAGGAGGAGATGCGTCAGATCAGGGGCAACAGAATAGGGATAGTCTTCCAAGACCCCGCAACGTATCCCAACCCGGTGTTCCGTGTAGGTGATCAGATTGCCGAGGTGATTTCTCTCCATCAAGACCTTGCCCTCGACGTCCTTGAGATGAAGATTGAGCGTCTGGAAGCCACCTTGGCTGATAGTCCAGATGCACCGAATGTTGCAGAAATACAAGAGAAGATTGAACAATATCGTAGCCAGCTGGACGATCCACCTGCACCAACAGATAGCGACATCAAGGAGGTTGCCAAGAAGAAATCCGTAGACATGCTCAGATTGGTTCGTATGCCCACGCCTGAAGAGATAGCTAATCAATATCCTCACGAATTGTCTGGAGGAATGAGGCAGAGAGCACTCATTGCCATGGCACTCTCCTGCAATCCGCAAATCCTAATCTGTGATGAAGCAACGACGGCATTAGATGTCACTGTCCAAGCTCAGGTACTGCGACTGCTGAACGAACTCAAGGTCGATTTCGACTCTTCTATTATCATCATCACTCATGACCTAGGTGTCGTAGCGGAAACATGCACCAAAGTAGCAGTGATGTATGCTGGTGTGGTTGTGGAATACGCATCAACTGACGAACTATTCTCAGATCCGATACATCCATACACCTTGGGTCTGCTTGAGGCAATCCCCAAGCTGACTGAGAAGGTTGATCGACTTCTGCAGATTAGAGGGAGCGTGCCCAATCTGATAACACCCCCCACTGGATGCAGATTTCATCCACGGTGCGATTTCGCGACTGACATATGTAAACAGGAAAGGCCTTCAAGAGAGGAGATTAAGCCTGGTCACTGGGTGGAGTGTTACCATCCACAGGGCTCCATGAAAGGAAAGAGGTGATACATGATGCCTAACGGTAGACCTTTGGTAGAGATTAGGAATCTGAAGAAGTACTTCCCATTGACTGGCGGTGTGTTCCGCAGAGTTCTTGGTTATGTAAGAGCTGTCGACGACATCTCCTTTGACATCTATGAAGGGGAAACTCTTGGGCTCGTCGGTGAGTCGGGCTGTGGAAAGACCACGGCAGGGAGGACAATCCTTCGGTTGATTCCACCGACAGCTGGCGAGGTGCTTTTCGAGGGTAGGGACATTGCGAAGCTCAGACAAAGAGAACTTCGCGAGTATCGTCGTAACATGGGAATCGTGTTCCAAGATCCTATGGCATCACTTGATCCAAGGCTGACTATCAAGAGTGCGGTCGGCGAGCCGCTTCTGGTCAACAAGGTCGCTCGAGGTTACAGAATGCGACAGATGGTTCTAGAACTTCTCCGGAAGGTGGGCCTGACCGAGGATCATCTTAACCGGTTTCCGCACGAGTTCAGTGGCGGTCAGAGACAACGGATCTGTATCGCGCGTGCTTTGGCACTGAATCCGAAGTTTGTTGTGATGGATGAGCCTACATCGAGCACCGACGTATCAGTACAGGCACAGACATTGAACCTCATGAAGGACTTGCAGAAGGAGTTCGAACTCACGTATCTGTTTATTTCGCACAACCTTAGCGTAGTCAAGCATATGAGCGACAGAGTCGCCGTCATGTACTTGGGGAAGATAGTTGAGATGACCCCACGTGATATCTTCGAAGAAGCACTGCATCCATATTCAGCGGCGCTGGTGTCTGCAGTGCCTGTACCGAATCCAGAATTCCGAGGCCGAGCACAGATTCTGGCCGGAGAGGTACCTAGTCCCATCAATCCACCGACCGGATGTCGGTTCCATCCTCGGTGCAGGTTTGCCAAAGATGTTTGCAAGGAGGAAATCCCAGATCTTCGCGACATGGGAGATGGTCACCTAGTGGCATGCCATTTCGCCGGAGAACTGGATCTGGAATACAAGGAGGAAGTGGAGGCCGCAGTCGCTAGCAGCTGAGAGATTGGCCTCTAGTTTGCTGAGGTGAAACCACGTATCTCGAGAACATGAAACGGAGGGAAAATGAATGGAAGAAGAAGAAAGACGGGAGGATATTGACTGGTCTGAGTATGGAGACCATGACGAACCTCGACACCCACCTCTGGATGGAACGGACTATCTTGCACTTTTCATTGCATCTCTTGAAACCATCTTCCTACCGCTTGTTTTGCTCGCAATTGTGCTTGTCGTAATCGGATTCATCTTCGTTGCGTTGCCTTGATTGGAGGGACGGCACGTGTGGAAAGCTGCCGTCATGAAAGGCATAGGACTGGCAACCCTATTGATGTCCCTGATTCTTATAGTCGGGCTCATCGGGTCCGTGATCGGAGAAATATCCGTCTTCCGTTTCGCTGTGGAAGCCTTTACCTTCCTTTTGACTGGGCTGCTACTGCTTGTAGGAGCATGCATGTTCGCCCGGCAACCTCTTGATGATTCAAAGAGATACGACGATGAGGGAAGACCCACATCATCCTGGAGAATGGCGCTACTGGGTTTCAGGCTAATGGTTGCCAGTGTTTTCCTCTTTCTCTACGGGTTCCTCTTCACACTGATCACGATCTTTCTTGGTATCTAGAGTGAGTATGTCAAGGCGGACGCTAAGTACCCTATAGATGATTCCAGGGGAGACTAGCAATAGCACTGTGACTGAAACCACCAAGACAAAGAGGACGGCGAATGCCAGACCAGCGCTATGGGCGGCCAGTGGAACAAAGACTTGTGTGAATAGCAATGCGATGAACACTGCCATTCCGTACACGACCAACTCTAGCATTCCATCACTCCAAGGAGCCAACACAATTGAAGCAATGGCTGCCCCCGTCAGAATCTTGAACCATCTGCTAATAGTCTTGGAGGATACCATCGCGTATGCGAAGTCCTGGCTCTTGAGCAGAAAGGGATCCTGCTCTGACAACCAAGACAATAGTGCATATGACATGGTAACATTCGCTGGGGCCTGTAGTAGAATGAATGCTAATATGGCAAGTAAGAACAGTCCACCAACTGCTGCGAAACTTCCGAACGCGAGATATACTACTATCATGGGCAGGATTCCAATCATGCCGCCAAGTGCAAGAGTGGCCTCAAAGGTCCTTTCGCTTGCAAGGTCCTGTAGCGCTTTGCTCATCCTTGAGTGAGGTCCATGCATGAGATTCTTCATAACCCATCCGTGCGACATGCAAGCTGAGTAGCTCTTCCTGCCTGACAGGTCAATTGTGTTGGGATCGAATCTTGCCGCCAAGAATATGAATAGCTCGGTGAAACATCTCATCCGTCTGCGCCAGACCAGAGCCATTGCAAACGAAAGGATGCCAAGCAGGACCATTGCCGGTATCATCTGCATGATCTAGTCCCTTCGACACATTTCTGGCTAGAACCGACTACTCTCTACTTGAGTAGGCTGTCAACAGCCCACATAGACTCGCCAGAGATTGACCATACGCAACAGTTCTTGAATCTACCCATCTGCGCTCTTACATCTGCTATCCTATCTGAATACGATGCATTTCGTGTCGGTGTACCCAGCAATAGAAGACTCTGTCCTAGACTGAGTCCTTTTCTCCTCTGGTTTCGACTCGCTTTCGAATCCGCGAAAGAACGAGGTAAATGA
>JBHLPB010000126.1:0-7312 GCA_048939905.1 Promethearchaeota archaeon | reverse complement strand
TTACCGAGAATCCCATCGATAAATCATTGCGAGGTCTGGAGGTCGATTCGCTGGATCTGAGCAATATCGACAGATTACTCGAATCGCTTGACATAGACAGAAGTGTTGGGCCTGCACCAGACTTCCACGGTGGCGCTGAGAGAGCGAAGAAGGCACTTGATGATTTCACCAAGAGGAAACTGGATGAATTCCATAACTCTAGGAATGATCCTTCCAAGGACTGTCTATCAAACCTTAGCCCCTACCTTCATTTCGGTCAAATCTCTCCTCTTTTCATTGCTTTGCATGTGCAGAGAGCCGACCATCCGGGCGCTGAGTCCTTTTTGGAGGAACTCATCATACGTCGAGAACTGAGTATGAATTTCGTCTACTTCAACAGAGAATACGACTCTATAGAATGCCTTCCTAGATGGGCACGGACAACGCTAGATGAACACAAGAGCGATCCTCGCGAACACAAGTACACCTCAAAAGAGTTTGAACTCGCCGAAACGCATGATTCGTATTGGAACGCAGCCCAGACTGAGATGGTCAAAACAGGGAAAATGCATGGCTACATGCGCATGTATTGGGGAAAGAAGATTCTGGAGTGGAGTCGCACACCCGAGATAGCCTACAGGACTGCGCTCCATCTAAACAACAAGTATGAGCTTGATGGTCGTGACCCGAATGGCTATGCAGGAGTGGCCTGGTGCTTTGGGAAGCACGACCGTGCGTGGGGAGAGAGACCAATCTTCGGTAAAGTTCGCTACATGAGTGCAAGAGGTCTTGAGAGGAAGTTCGATATCGAGAGTTACGTCCGAAAAACAGGTCAATAACAATGGCGGCCAGTGTACATCTCTTTCACGTGTGCCGCTTTCCGTCATTTGATTAGGCCAAATCACGAAGTCCCAGTATGGAACTCGCAACATTTGGAGCCGGGTGTTTCTGGTGCGTAGAAGCTGTATTTCAGCAATTGAAGGGTGTAAAATCTGTAGTATCTGGGTATGCAGGGGGTCATGTTCAGAATCCCACTTACGAACAAGTCTGTACAGGTAGAACCGGTCATGCAGAAGTCTGCCAGATAGAGTATGACCCGGAACAGATAGGATACGAAGAACTGCTCGAAGTCTTCTTCAACACTCATGATCCCACCACTCTGAACCGTCAGGGTAATGATATCGGAACCCAGTATCGCTCTGTGATACTATACCACAATGAGGAACAGAGAGAAGCCGCGGAGAAAGCAAAGGCTGAACTTGACGAAAGTGGGGCGTGGAATGATCCGATAGTAACTGAGATCGCTCCTCTTGAAGAGTTCTTTAGGGCCGAGGATTATCACCAGGATTACTTTCGTCGTAACCCAAATCAACGGTACTGCCAGTTGGTCATCAAGCCCAAAGTTGACAAGTTTGAAAGAGTCTTCAGGCTCAAATTGGACACATCGGCACTCTAGGGTTTCTTCTCCTTGAATGGACAGAGGAGGATTGCGAGGTACAACCTAACCATTAGAATCCCACTAGGTACCTTCTGCGTAGGCCTTAGCGTAAGCCTCCTGCTCAGGAGTCCACTTGTCTATCTTGATGTCCATGGTTTCGAGCTTCGCCAAAGCAGTCTGCATATCGAGCTCCTTCGGGAACTCGTATACGGCTGGTTTGAGGTCCTTGCCGTTCTTGGTCATCCAGATCATTGCATTCAGCTGTCCCGCGAACGATAGGTCCATCACTTCGCTGGGGTGTCCTTCGGCTGCGGCTAGATTCACCAATCGTCCCTCGCCCAACAGGTAGATTCGACGTCCATCCTTCAACTCATATTCATCCAGAGCATGACGCACCCTCTTCTTCGGACCCTTGCTGAGCGCGATAAGATCGGGCTCGTTGATCTCCACATTGTAATGACCTGCGTTGCCAAGCATGGCACCGTCTTTCATGACTCTCATGTGATCGCCAGTGATGACATCTTTCATTCCAGTGGCGGTCAGGAACAAGTCGCCCTCAGGAGCTGCTTCGCTCATCTGCATGACCCTGAAACCGTCCATCCGGGCCTGTAGCCCGCGAACTGGGTCGACTTCTGTGACAATCACGTTTGCACCCAGACCTCTTGCACGTTCAGCCATACCCCGACCACAGTATCCGTAGCCGCCAATGACCACAGTCTTACCTGCAATCAAGATGGCTGAAGCTCTCATGACACCATCGAATACGCTCTGTCCAGTGCCATAGACATTGTCAAACATGTGTTTGGTATCGGCATCATTCACAGCCATTATTGGATACTTCAAGGCTCCATCTTCAGCCATCGCACGGACACGAATCACGCCAGTGGTGGTTTCCTCAGACCCTCCGTAGAGATTGGGTATCAATTCTTGGTGTTTGTTGTGAAGTGTGAAGATGAGATCTGCACCATCATCAAGTGTCAGCGTCGGCTCAGTCTTGAGCGTCTGCTCGATGCACCAATAGTATTCTTCATTGTTCAGATTGTGCCAGGCATACACCGGAACGTCATTTGCGGCAAGTCCTGCGGCTACTTTGTCATTTGTGGATAGAGGGTTGCATCCTGACCAAGCAACCTCTGCACCGGCCTCTCTCAAGGTTTCCACAAGCACTGCGGTCTCCTTTGTCACATGTAGGCAACCGGCAATCTTCATTCCCTTGAGTGGCTTGCTCTTGGAGTACTTCCTTCTGAGATGCATGAGCACAGGCATGTGCTTCTCTGCATACTCGATGAGCATTCTGCCTTCATCGGCAAGACCAATATCCTTCACCCTATAGTCAGTCATTCTAATCACGGACGGTAGCGGAGAGTAGGATATATATGAATCCTACATCGTGGCAGGGAATGAATCGCACCGAATGGAGTCCGAATTCATGCATTCCATGACTGAGAGTGAGCAGAGCCTCCTGAGGAGGCTGCTAGAGAATTCTAGGTCAAGTCATGCTGACCTAGGCAAGAGAATTGGAAAGAGTCGCAACTGGGTTGCCCGTACGATTCGGAAGATGGCACAAAACCGAGTCATCTTGGCATATGTGACGGTCTTTGATCCTGCACGAGTCTATGCTGAACGCAACACGATGCTACTCATCAAGACGAATCCACGTGAACTCGATGTAAGTCAGGGTCTCTTGGAGATGGCAGAGTTAGAGTCGCTTGATGGCATTTCTGGTGAGCACTCACTACTGGGCCTCTTCCGATTCAGAGGCGTTGGCACCTTCGAAGGACTCCTTGATGGGGTGGATCAAGTCGTTGCAAAATCCCGGGCAGAGAAGTATCAGCTGGTCCAAGTTCTGGCGACATACAAGACTCATGGTTTCACCTTGAATGACCGCTCAACTCGGCCCGAACTCGTATCTTCAAAGGATTGGGAATTGATGAGCACAATCTATCGTCAGGCTCCCAGTGAGGAGAACCCCTTCCCTTTGTCTCAGAGTGATATTGGCAAGAGGATGGATCCTTGCCTGAGTCAGCCTGCTGTTTCAAAGGCAATGAAACGCCTCGAAAACCGTGGAGCAATACTTGGCTACTCTGTAGACATCAAGTTCGCAAACATCGGACTTCCAATCAAGTTCTTCTTGCAGATCAAGCCCACGCCAGGTACGATTGCCCAAACAGCTCGCAAAATCAGTATGATGGAAGAAGTCTGGGACCTTCATCGGACTAGTGAAGACTACAGTCTCTTTGCCACGGTGCGTACGTCGAGCGTTGAGGCCTACAACCGGTTCTTGCGCCGTTTGTACGAGAATGGCGGTGTCTTAGATACGCAGTCCCAGATTTCGCTTGAGGAATGGTTCGTTCCAGTCAGGAAATCTAGGTGATGTGCCAAGTTCTCAGAAGTTTCAGCTGTCACCCAGCCAGATTCTCTCCCACAAATTCTCATTCATATACAAGACTAGAATCGTAATTCCAAAAACCACCATGGTCACACTGAGCAGGAGATTGGCTCCACTGAACCCCATGAGTGGAACTAGGACGCCGACAACCTGGAACGGATTGACCCATGGCCACAGAACCGGGTTGTACGGATGCATCGGGATGTCCAATGCAATGTGGAAGACAGCCCCAAGCATGCATGAGAATACTAAAGTTGGAGTGACTCTGCAGGCTTCGTTAAGTCGTTCTCTATCAACCCCGAACACTGTCGATATGACTGGTGCATACAGAAACCTAGTCAATATGACGGCAGCCAGAGCCCCCAGTGTCAATGCGCCTACTAGACTGTGAAGCACTAGATGATCAGGGAGGCTTGGGAACAGAATCCACATTATCGGCACCTCAAGGTCGGGAATGAACGATCCCACAATGAGCCCTGGAAGAGATAGCCGCCTGCTTGATTTTGAGAGGGCGAAGCCGACTGGATAATGAAGTGGAGTGACTGGCAACGTTATCCGAAACTCTCCTGAAGACGCCCCTTTTCAATACTCTTAAGGACAAGGAGATGTACGCAACCGAACGGTGTACCATATGGGACTCTATGAGTTTGATGGCAAGAAACCAGAAGTCCATTCCGAGGCGTATGTTTCTCCGCGCGCGTCAGTGATTGGCAGTGTTGAGATTGGCGAGGACTGTAGCATATGGGAGTATGCGGTTCTCCGTGGAGACTTCAACAAGATTACCATTGGCAAGGGAACGTCCGTTCAGGACAACTGTTCAGTTCACGTCACTCCCTTCAATCCAACACGGCTCGGTGACTACGTGACGGTTGGTCACAACAGTGTCATTCATGCGTGTGAGATTGATGATAGAACCGCCGTTGGAATGGGGGCCGTCGTACTCACAGGAGCAAAGGTTGGCAAAGATTGTGTCATTGGTGCCGGGTCGGTTGTAACCGAGAATTCGGTCATCCCTGACGGAAGCCTAGTCTTGGGAATCCCTGGGAAGGTGAGGAAGGAAGTGTCCCCTGAAATGAAAGAAGCGTTCATGATGGGTGCTGAGCTCTATGTTGAGCTGGGGAAACGGCACAAGGGGTCGCCTGTTGGCCAAGGCTAGAACCTGTTCAATAAGACAGCATGAGGTGTCTAGTCATCGCATGCGTAAGGCCCATCAACTCAACCCATCTGATGGGCCTATGCCATTCCCCCAATCTTCTTGATGTCATTCAGCGGCGGCTTGCTTCTCCCAGAACTGATTAGAACACCTTCAGTAGCCTGTATCCCTGAAACCCTGAATAGAGTACCAGCGCGTAGACAGCCAGTTTCTGCATTGCTGCGTTTCCGAACCCAGGGACTAGGACATGAGTGTAGCAGATGATTGCTACGATTATCCCGATGAGCGAATAGACATTCTCATAGTCCTTGTTGAGGAGAATTGCAATCGAGTAGATGATGATCGCTGAAGAGAACAACAAGAAGAAGTAGATAGTTGAGAACCCATGCTGTGCTGGGTATACATCTCCAGCAAAGATGCCCACTCCTGCAAGCAAGGGGCCTGCAACAACACCCAAGATGGTGCCAATCCAACTGAGTGCCTTAAGCGGTGTTGTTTCTGTGAAGACTGTCCGAATCGACAGCCAAAACGGTATCGACAGTCCTCCAGCAAGTGTAGTGGCTGTCGCAAACATGAACCAGTTCTGAGGAGTAGGTATGCCTCGAGTGACAGACAATCCCAATGAGCTGAACGAGTTCTCCAAGAAGGAGTATCCCTCTGGGTAGAACAACATGATTGCAAAGGTGATGATGACAAACTGAAGGCCTGCAATTATGCCGCACCATGCTCCTATTCTCTTCCAATTCAAACCTATCACCACGCACTAGGCGTACTCAAGCAGTAACTTCTGTCCATATCACCGGTCCCTAATAAACGAGAGGCAACGTAGGAGTGCACTCTTGGCCCATCCCCGTCAAGTCTAAATGATTGAATGACAAATCACGTCCTCAGGAGAAAGAAGGTTGAAGACTCGTCGTCGCTTCACACTGGTCGTGTTTGCTCTGGCCGTGACTGTGCTGCTGCTCGCCAACTCAGTGGCTTCCCAGACTAGCCTAGTGCCCAATGAGGAGAGAGAGAGTGAATTCATTTGGGGACGCGAAGACTCATTCTATGACCCGAACGATTACGAAGTGACTCTCGCAGCAGGGCATTGGACAGTTGTGGTAAGGACGTCCATGTTCTCGGATCTGGAGGTCAATATCACAGTTGCACGGGATAGTGCCTTCACGGACATTATCGTTGCTAGCGGCACTGGCTGGGGGCATCATCCGTCTGTAGACTTTGACCTAAGCTCGAGCGAAACGGTCTACATCCGTGTCCATGAGAACTCAGTCTATGGAGATACATCTGGTAACTATGACATAGGAGTGTATGATGATGCGCATGGTCCTCCCCCAGATGATTTCTTCCCCGGATTCGACCTCTGGGGCTGGCTCATGCCCTTCATGATAATCCCGTTTGTGTTCGTGTTCTGTATACTGATTGTTGTCTTCGGCTCACTGAGAAGACGCGGTCGAATGCCACTTCGTAGGGCAAGAATGTTCCAGAGGCGGCAGCTTCGCAGAATGAGACATTTCACCATGGACGCTCCAGACTATGCCATTCCTGATGAACACCGAGGACAGCGACGATCAGATGGCACTGACATTAGAACTGTTCGAGTACCCACCAAGTGCCCCAACTGTGCTGCTTCGCTATCACAAGACGACATCGACTGGGTAGGTCCATTGGAGGCAGAATGCAAGTATTGTGGTGCCTCAGTCAGAGCCACATTTGAGAGGGTCTAGGATCGAACCCTTGTCCCGCCACGTGGAGCGCCACTGGGAGCATCTCTTATGCTTTTCTGCCGCAGCATTGGAATGCTGTGCTCCGCAGCCTTTTATTTAGTCAGAAGTTGATAAGTCGCATGCCTGACCGCAGAGAGCTTCTCTACAACTGCCTCCTCCTCATCGGAGCCGGACTACTACTGATGGAGATAATCGAGGCAATCACCGGAATCCCGTACTTTGCGGGAATTGGCATTCTGGGCTGGCCGTTCTTTTTGAGTGGGATCGCTGGTCGTGCAGATGAATCCCGCCGACATTGATAGTCTGCGTTTGAACCTCGGCTACTTCAGCCCTCTCTTCTCTAGCTCCTCGTCCTTGAGCACTCTCCGAAGTACCTTACCGACCTGACTCAAGGGTAATGACTCTACGATTTCAACCTCTCGTGGTCGTTTGTATCCTGCCATCTTGTCGCGGCACCAGTCTATGATTTCTTCAGGGGTTGCAGTTTCGCCATCCTTGAGAACGACGTATGCTTTCACGAACTCATTGGCCATATCCTCGGGCCTTGGTAGACCAATGACTGCAGCTATCTTGATTTTGGGGTTCTCGAAAAGAACGTCCTCTATCTCGCGAGGATAGGCTTTCAG
>JBHLPB010000125.1:0-7317 GCA_048939905.1 Promethearchaeota archaeon | reverse complement strand
ACTCTTACCACCGGTATGTCGGCTCCAATCATGGAGAAGGTCAAAGACATAACTGAGAGCCTCAAAGAGGCCATGAAGACCACCTATGAAGAGTTGACAGCACTCAAGACCTCAGTAGACGACTTTACTCAGAGAGCTACCACAGAGGTGGAGTTTCTTGCCAGGGAGCTCCTAATGAAACCAAAGGTCGACACCCCTGAGGAGGTCGCCAAGAAACTCAAAGATGTGGAAAGGCGGGCTGAAGAGCTAGACCGCGACCTCAAGCTTGCAGAAGAGAAACTTCAGAACCGTGAGCAACGCATAGCAGAAATCCAAGAGGATCTCAAGGAAGCCAAAGCCCGAGAAGAGAGTCTAGAGGAAACGGTCACCAGCCTTAAGGCTGCTCCTCAGGTAGATACGACGGTCCTAGCCGAGCTCCGCCAAAACGTCAAGTCGCTCGAAGCCGCAAGGGATGTGCTTGCTCAGAAAGCAGGTGACGCAGAGCGATTGGCAGACGAGGCTGAATCGAAGACCGCGGAACAGAAGGACCTTGTAGCCAAGAGGGACATTGAGATTGGTGACCTAAAGACTCAGGTTGGTCACCTTGAAGCAGAAATCGAGAAGAATCGCGAACAGTTGCTTGAAGTTGATGACCTGAGAGCGAGGCTAAGATCCTATGAATCTGGAGACATGATGCGAGAGCTCGACCGCGTCAAGAGTGATTTGGAGCGTGCATCTGCTTCGCTTGAGAGACTCACGAATGACCACAATCTCACAAAGACAAAACTCGCCTTCACCGAACAGAAGCTGGAAGGCTACCTCGATTTGATGGACATAACTGAGAAGACCAAAGCATTCCTGATGATCGAAGACAATCGAGAGATGTCAGTGAGGGAGATTGGCAGATCTCTAGGAGTATCTCCTGCGACAGTCAGCAAATGGATAGAGGAATTTCAGCGTCTAGGCCTTGTCAGTGTGAAGGATGATGGACAGACTGTTGTTCTGACTAGAGAGAAGCTTGAGCTCTGAGTGACCTGACGTGGGTCCTCTATCTTGAGCCACCCGTGTCTGAGTCGCTAGAGTGATGTACCCATTTGTAGCGCGGCCAGGATCGGTGACTGCCAACTGCTCTTGACCCACCATAAGAGGCATAAGAGCTATGGGGCAATTGCCAAGGATGATGAAGGAAGCAGTTCTCTACTCGACTCTGAAAGAGGGTGTTCGGTGCGACCTCTGTGCTCGCCGTTGTGTGATTCATGAAGGTGAGGCTGGCCATTGCAGAGTTCGTACTGTGTCAGATGGCAAGCTCTACAGCATGGTTTATGGTCTCATCGATGGAATGGCCGCCGACCCTATCGAGAAGAAACCTCTCTTCCATTTCGCCCCCGGTTCACGTACCTTCTCGATTAGCACTTCGTCATGCAATTTCCGCTGTCAGTTCTGCTGTAATCATCACTCCTCGCACCGTGAGAAGCCAGTAGGTAAGAAGATTCTCCCTGAGGAGCTGGTTAACCTTGCCGAACAGTATGGATGCGAGGGAATGACCTATACTTACACTGAGCCCACGATCTTCATGGAGCTCGCGTACGATACAGCACAGATTGCCAGCGAAAGAGGAATGTTCAACACATTTGTCACAAATGGCTACATGACTGCTGAGGCTGTAGATTACATAGCCCCAGTCCTTGACGCAGCTTCTGTGAACCTTAAAGGGAGCGCCAACAAGGAATTCTGCAAGAAGTATATGGACGTCCCCAAGGTTGAACCAATCTACAAATCCCTGCTTCGAATGAAGGAGAGAGACATCTTCATCGAAATCACCAATCTAATCATACCCGAAATCGGAGACCATGAGGAGGACACGAGGTATCTTGCCGAATGGGTTGCGGAGAACCTCGGTCCGCGAACGCCGCTTCATATAATCGCGTTCTCACCAACTTTCAAGATTACACACCTGCCACGGACTCCCGCATCCGCTCTTGAGCGGCATATCAGAATCGCTAAGGCGGCAGGCTTGGAGTTTGTCTACTCTGGAAACGTAGCAGGGCACGACTATGAGAACACCTACTGCCCCAAGTGTGGGACCAAGGCGGTTGAACGCTTTTCGGTCTATCTGAAAAAGAACAGTCTCAATGAGAACGGCAGATGCCCCAAATGCGATGAAGATCTGAACATCCAGGGTGTGAAGTGGATGGGCAGGGGAACTCCACGAATCTCATTCTTGTGAGGATACTACTAATGCATGTGCTGGAAGTTCACTGGAGGTTGCATGGTCCGCAAAACTATGAGCCTGGATACCTCTTCTGGACTGATAATGATGATGTTCCACATTTTGCTTCGCTTGTTGCCAAGAAGGAAATCAGCTGGACCATCCGTGGGCCGCGGAGGTGTGTAGGTAGCATCGATTCTGAGGGTCGGCGGCGCAAGTGTCCAGAAATGGCTGTTGTTGGCCCTGGTCGACGCAGATGCGCTACGTGTTCGTTGATGGATATCATGGACCCATGCATCCGTTGTGATGGAAAGGACTGCAAAGCCACGGAGAGGCGTTTGGAGAGCTGCAATAGAGCTGACTATGCTGTGTATCTGGCTGTGTTCAATGACTCGACATTGAAGGTGGGGGTTTCTAAGGAGGCACGTCTTGTCACTCGCTGGGTTGAACAGGGTGCCGACTTTGGAGGTGTGATTGCCAGAGTACGGGGGGGGAGAAGGGCTAGGCAACTCGAATATCAGCTGAGCCGGAGCCCGGAGGTCACACGCCAAGTGCGCGGTATACGCAAAGAATCTCTCCTTTTGGGTAGTCTCGAAGAGGAGAAGGCCCAATCAATTGCTCAGGACTTTCTAAACTCTGTCGAAACTCCTGAGGTAGACTCTACAACAGACTTGGTAAATCTGTCAAGCTACTATAAGCTAAGTGAGCTGCACGCAGAGCCGCACCGTTGGAATCCAAAGGGGACAAAGCTTGACGGCCTTCAAATACTCGGAGAAGTAGTGGGTATGAAAGGGTCTCTATTGGTAACCCGGATTGACGAGTCCTTCTCGGTACTAAACCTTGGGATTCTAGAAGGGTACACAATCGACGAAGATGCGAGAATAAGTGTGGTGTCTCAGACCGGGATACTGGACTTCTCATGATGTTCAGACAAGTTATATCTGCTCTTTTATCCAGCATCTCAAGACAATGAGTCAAGCGACAGACCCTGATGAGAAGGTGAGGTATCTCTCTCTAGTACGAAGAGAAGGCGGAGAGCCAATCATAGGAATCCCATATAGAGAGATGACCGTTGACCCGGATCTTGTCGCTAGTTTCGTTCTTGCCATCATCATCTTCGAGAACAGAGACCTCAAGAGATTCACCAAAGAGGGGTATGATGTAGTAATCGAAGAGGGAGACTATGTTGTGGGTCTTCTCATAATTGACAAAGTGGAAGAAGAGGCCCCCTACCGCGAGGTGTTGGTCAGACTCATAGAAGACTTCGAGTCAGTGTACGCGAGCCAGTTGCAGAGCTGGAAAGGCGACATTCGTCCCTTCAGAGAGTATGCGCTTCGCATTCTTGAGGCATATCCCTACAGGCGTCTGAATCCAGAACTTGTTCCGAAACTGGTGCAGAAGTCTGAGGCGGCACCTGACCATCAGTCAACCATCCCTTGGAGCGTTGGCCAGACAGATGAGAAGCTCCAAACGATTCTGGGGTTTGTCAATGGCAAGAGAACCATCTCTGAGATAGCGGATCAATCCGGAATGCCCAATACTGAAGTATTGGCACTGCTCTCAATGCTCGAACGCTACAACTGGATTTCTTTAAGTAGACGACTCTCTGTCACCAGTGTACTAGTGAAAGTGATGGAGCCCCCAAAGCTTCTTGCCGGAGCATATGGCGATGCGCTGACGAAACTGGTAGAGTTATGTGACGGTGTTAAGACACTGCAGGCAATCTGTGAAGAACTTCCATACAACATGGAGGCTGTACGAACCGTAGCCAAGAAGTTGATTGATGCGGGCGTACTAGGATTCGCTGACGTAGGAGGCTACTGAATGGGAGGAATGACTGACTATGTCCATTGACGTCAGAAAAGTTCGGTACATCTCCCTTATCAGAATGGAGGGCGGTGAGTCGGTGCTCAATATCCCTTATGCAGAACTCACAGTCGATCCTGATTTGATTGCCGGCTTTGTCACTGCCGTAATCATATTCGCGAACACTCCCATCCGGACAATCCGAAAGGCGGCCTATGACATCCTCATTGAGGTGGGCGAAACAGTTCTGGTTCTCTTGGTTGTCGATCCTGTACCAGATGAGGCTCCTTACCGGCAGAAGCTCAAGCGGATTCTAACTCAGGTGGAGTCAAAACATGGGACGAAGCTTCGACACTTCGAGGGTGACGTGAGAGTGTTCAGAGACTTTGCCTTGAATATTGTCAAGGAGTTCCCCTTCCGCACAATCGACTTGGAGCTGGTGCCGGTCCGGAGAAAGGACGGCCACAGAATTGGGTTCCGTGTAGGCGACGTTGACAAGAAGCTGGAACAAGTGGAGGCCTTCATCAACGGCAAGCGTACTGTTGCAGAGATTCTGGACCTTATTGGACTTCCTGAAGATGAGGTGATTGCGTCGATATCTACACTCTCGAAGTATGGATGGTTAGATTTCAGACGTCGTCTAACAGAGAATGACGTTCTCATCCGCCGAGAGTGTGACGGCATACACTTAGATCGACTGAAAGCGCAGTATGGGACACCAATTGACGCACTGGTCTTGAGCTTTGACGGCCACAAACCGATCTCGGAGATTATCGAGTCACTTCCGCTGGATCAGAATGCACTGTGGTTCCTAATCAACAAGCTTGTCGAGGTTGGATGCCTTGGCATAACAGATGAACCCTAGAGTATCGTATCATGCCCCGGTATTCCAACAACATCGCTTCTACATTGTCGACAATGTGTGAATTGCCTACAGTACTCAGAAGCAACTTGCCTGGCTAGAGCAATCTCACGCTTGGTTGGCCCTCGCAGGTGGCTCATTTCTGCGTAAGGAACCAATGGAACGATGTTCTGTATCGAAGTCCCTGCTTCCGAGAGATGCTTGGAGATGTCCTTCATCTCTGTGGCGTTGAGTGACGGGATCAATATCGTGTTGCACTTGACGTGTATGCCAGATTCTGCAGCCTTTGAAATCCCCTCCAGCTGTCGCCTGATTATCTCCTCCCCCATTGAGATTCCGCGCAACACGGATCCATTAATCTCAGCCCATTCATAGATAACTGCAGCAGTTTCGGGTTTCATGCTGCTGACAGTGACAGTGACTGTTTCGAACCCGATTCTGACAACGTCGTTGATGTTCTCCGCCAAGAGAATTCCGTTTGTGCTCAAGCAGAGCTTCAGGTCGGGGCGTTCGGCTCTTATCATGGAAACAGTGCGAAGAGTTTCTTCGTTTGCGAACGGCTCACCAGGCCCAGCCACTGCTACGATACGTAGGTTGGGCCTATGAGATAGAAGCGCCATTGTAATCTTGAAGGCTTCTCGAGGCTTCATTAGGCGCCTAGAGTATCCTGGACGCGAAACGTGGCAACTCGAAGTAGCGTTGTGGTCACAAAATGCGCATTTTACATTGCACCGAGGCGCTATGGGAAGATGAATCCTCTCCCACGCCGCGCGCCTGTTGTCGGTCCAACAAGGATGGTGATTGAATGGGTACGCCTCAACCATTGGGTGCTCACTCTTCATAGATCCTGAAGAACTTTGGCGGCATTTCTGGCCATGCGTTTCGAATCATTGTAGACCAGCCCAAGTCTTGCATTCTCAGGGGCCGTGACGGCAAGCAAATAGCCACCGTGCATGGAAATGATTACAGTCATACCCATCTCACCTTCTACGATTATTGACTTGAGGTCCCCTTGGCGAAGCTCCTTGACTGTTGCCTCACCAGCAGAGTAGATTCCGGCCACCATCGCTGCAACCGCGACCTCCTCTGTACTTCCGTGGAAGTAACTGACCAAAGGTAGACCTTCGATGGAGAAAATGGCTGCCCCAAGAATTGGAGAGTTGCTAGAGAGCTTTCTCAGCATCTCCTTTAGCGTGCCAGGGACATTACCGGGGTTAGGTTGATCCAATTTGAATTCCTCTCAGAGGATGGTCCTTAGTGTCCTCTCCCAGGCGGACACGTAGGACTTGATGCCAGCACCAAATAAAGGTTGGTGCCCTATCCTCCGTCGCGTGAGCCAGACTAGTCAATCAACCTCACTGAAGTAACCGTGTCACTATGAATTGAACGAGCAGGCGTCTTCATGACTCTAAGGACATTGTCGGCGAGCTTTGGGAAGCCTGCCTTATTCAGAAGTTCAATGAACTCTAGGCCCGTGGTTATGGCAAGGCCCTTCAGTGGTTTGCCAGCACGGCAGGACTTCAACAGGTCTTGGACTGAAATCACCTTGCACCGCAACTTCAGATCTTTCTGTTTCTGGAGGTGTGTAATCCCCTTCCTAGCAATGCCTCTGTTCTCCTTCTGCTCTTCCGTGAAGACACTCCTTTTAGCAACTCTACGAAGGCGCTCAACACCTTTCTCAATCAGCTCGTCAGAGGACAAGGTTGTGCCGTATAGATACTGGGCACTCTTTGTGGTGGTTGTCACAAGCCAAGCCGTGCCGTAGGCGTTCTGGTATCGCATTGCCTTCAATATCTCAGACTCGCTGAGGAGTGTTATGGACCTGTAGCCTTTGTACTCAACTGAAATGGTCCAATCTGGCTTTGTGTGAGTCACCATCAAGTCTGGTGTCAGTCCCGTCCCGGTTGATGGAACGCTTGTTTCAACGTCAGGGAAGTAATGTAGGATGAGCGCCAAGAATGCCTCATGGAAGATGTTGTGCCTGAGGTTGCGCGCCTCCTGAGGATGTCGCAATCCTGCTTCTTGGTAGAGCACAGGCATTTCCACGTTTTGACCTGTCTTGGCCTTGACTTCACTCTTGGTAGTGAGCCGTCCCCTAGCATGGTTATTCTGTACCAATTGTATCGCGGCTGTATATCCAATCAGACGGAAGATGGTCTTACCCATATCTGAGCCATCGGACTCTCTTCGCGCCTCCTTCTGAGCCCAATCGACTGCACTCTGAGCATCCTTTCCTAGGAGCCTAAGGATTGAATTGAGCTTCTCATGTAGATTGTATCTTCTGACATACTTCTTGAGGCTTGGGGGGTATCTGACTCTCGCCAACGGTTCACACTCGCTCGTATCTCCAGGCAACAATGAGGGCTGCCTGAGCTCACATTATCTCCTTTATCAGCTTAACTTCTTGACTCTCTTCATCATAGGAAACAAGGTCCGCATTTCGGAGGTCGTGTATCGCTTT
>JBHLPB010000124.1:0-7330 GCA_048939905.1 Promethearchaeota archaeon | reverse complement strand
ATTGCGCCATCAGCAGCCAACAGACAGCCTTGGAGATTCGAGATTGAAAGTGATTCTATCACTGTATCATCAGACAGTATGAAGAAGGACTTCAGGATTTCCAGAAGATTGGACTGTGGAATTGCCATGCTGCATCTCGAGTTGGGCGCACTTTCAGAGGGGTTGCATGGGAATTGGGAATTCCTTGAACATCCAAGAGTGGCAACCTACAGAATCGGCTAGAATTCACGCTAGTTCGTGAGAAACACCATTAGGGCTAGGACAAAGTAATAGACTTGATAGGTGCTGACCATAAACCGCTCAATCAGACCAAAGTAACTCTTTGTGGCAGTGAACGCTGAAACCACTACAAAGATCAATGATACTATCGCAGCGATTAGTGAGAATGTCGCAAAGGCACTCCACTCCATTACTGCTTCTAGTCGAAACCACATGGCTACCATCCCTGCAGTTGTCAATATCCCTGATATTGAAATCAGAATGAGATGCATCTTTCCTCGCGTGGTAGCGATTTCCCCGCCTGGATCAAGAGGGAAGAATAGCGCGACAAGCACTCCTAGGAGTCCACTAATCACGAACAGAATTGGGCCAATCATGGAGCCTTCTCCATTATTCACTCCCCAGTGGAGTCCAAGATAGAAGACAAACAACAGAGTGCTCGACGAGATTATGAACTTGTCAAATAGCTTCTTTCTAGGGGCGTCAACGGCAATGAGCGAACTAACATCATCTCTAATGTGGCTATAGTCCGGTAGCAGGATTCCTCCAAGAATCCACATCACAGTATAGATGATTGGACTGAGCATTCCACATATTGCCAGAAGGTGGAAGAGATTCATGGTTGCTTTGCACCTTGTACCAGGATTGAAGGAGGACTATATTAAGCATCTAGATTCTCAATAACAGTGGCAACGCCCTGCCCACCACCCACACAGGCATTGGCAACCCCATATTTCGCCTTCTTGTCTTTGAGGATTCTTGCGAGTGTTCCGGTCAACCTAATCATGGTTGAGCCCAAGGGATGCCCAATGGCAATTGATCCTCCCATGACGTTCACCTTCTCCTCTGGAATGTTCAGTTTGTCCATACAGTTGAGAGGTACAATGCTGAAAGCCTCGTTTATCTCCCAGTAGTCGATATCTTCAACACTCAACCCTGCATGTCCAAGGGCCTTCTTAGTGGCGGGTACAGGTCCACGACCCATGACAGAGGGGTCAACTCCTGCCCATCCCATCGAAACAATCCGTGCCATTGGCTCTATACCTCGCTTCTCGGCCGCCTTTGACTCCATTAGAACGGCAGCGGTGGCACCAGCGTTGAGTGGCGAGGCATTACCCGGTGTAATCACTCCCTCATCTGTCCCCTCTCGTTTGATGTAGCCCTCTTTTCCGCCGTTCTTCTCAAGATAGAAGGGGGTTGATACTCTCGGCAGGGTTGAAACCTTCTCGAGTGTTGAAGGTCTGGCACTTAGGTCCCTATCCACTAGCATCGGTTCATCGATGTTTCCCGGCGCATGTCCCTCGATGGGTATGATCTCCCCCTTGAACCATCCACCCTCCTGATTCTTGATGGTCAAGTTATGGCTTCTCACACCGAATCTGTCCATGTCCTCCTTGGTGAAGGTGGGAACCTCCTCCTCGTACAACTTCTGGGCGGTCTGCAGCATGTTGAAAATGGTAGCGACATCCATGCCGGGTCTGTAGAACTCCGATTCCTCGTCGCCAAAGGACAGGTTAGGTTCGACGCCTCTTCCCCGTACACGAGTCATATGCTCAAAACCCGTGGAGAGAACGGTTGCACTGAACCCTGTCATGATCTCCATGATGCCAATGTGCATTCCACTTCCTGCAGATCCACACTGGCGGTCGATGAAGACGGACGGAGCCTCGTGCGGAAATCCTGACAGGAAGGCGGGTGTTTTTCCTCCGTAGGTCCAGTTCTCAAGGACTCCCGACGCCACACCGACGGTGATTTCATCGATATCCGTTCTCTCAATTCCTTTGTCCGCCAGCGAACCGTCAAAGAACTTCATGAGTAATCGTGATAGGAGCGCATCGCCCCTGATTTCACCAAATACATCAGTTTCTGGTTTCTGAGGGCGTGATCGTGAGAACGGGGTACGGACGTAGTCAACCAGCCACACTTCTTTCATTTCTTTCACGATTTCTTCAGTAGGAGAGCCTAGTGTTAACTCTTCTTTAAAGCGGAGATTGGAGTGCCCACTATTCTTATGGCAGCGCTGGATAGCACTTATCTCTCAGAACTCGGGTGGGATTGATATGCCACTGATTCGGACGAACGACATCGACACGTACTATGAGATGACTGGTGATGGAGAGCCAATCGTGTTCGTTCATGGTGCAGCTGGCTCTCATGACAACTGGCGTCCGCAGGTGAAGTATTTCTCAGACCGCTACAAGGCCGTGACATATGACATAAGGGGGCATGGGAAGTCAGGCGGGTCGGACAGGAACTATAGCTGTGCGCTCTTTGCTGAGGATCTACATGGACTACTTGCTGCACTTGAAATAGAGAGACCCATTGTCTGTGGCCTATCTCTCGGAGGGATGGTTTCTCAGGAGTATGCAGTGAAGCATCAGTCAAATCTTGCAGGACTTGTCCTGGCGGACACCGCAGTGGCTACAGCCCTGACGCTCTCAGACAAGCTCCAGAAATGGATGTTTCCGGCTAGTCTGGTGAAGTGGTATATCAAGAGGAAGAGCCCTGAGGACTACGCAAGATGGTCCTTCGGATACTTCGACATGAAGGAAGATGTGAGGGAGTATCTGATTCAAGAGCAGTTGAGAATGGACCAAGGCGAGTTTCTCAAGCTGACGGATGCGATTTACAGCTTCAAGCTATTGGACCTTGCCAGTATCAATGTGCCAACACTGGTCGTTTTGGGCGAGAATGAGCGCAAGGCAGTTTTTCCTCACGCAGACAAGATGATAGAGCTGATAGAGAACTCGAAGAAGGTCATAATTCCAGATGCAGGTCATGCGTCAAATCTGGAGAATCCAGAGGAGTTCAACAGAGTCTTTGATGAGTTCCTGATGGAGAACGGACTCTGATTCTGTAGTCCTCGAAACACTGATTACAACAGGCATTGCGGGCTGTTTGGGGAATAGGAATGGGAGAGTCAAAAGAAACATCTCAACGTGACCGCTCGATTATAGTCATTGGGCCCAATGTGATCTTCTTTGTGACCTTAGCTATCTCAATACTACTTGTCTACCTTCTCTCTCTGCCTTGGTTCCTGTTCCCCGGAATGGATGTTCTTCAGATACCAAGGTTGATGGAGCTCATTCTGGGCCAAATGCTCATGATTCTATGTGTTGGACTGATAGCTTGGGGAGTTGCATCAATCAGCATAGGTAGAGCACGTGGTGGCGAGATAGGAGCTGAAGAGGCATCGTTGGTCACTACTGGAGCATACGCCTACTCGAGGCATCCTGTAACACTTGGTTTTGTGTTTGGAGCCCCTGGGTTCGCGCTTGTCTTTGACTTTGTGCCGCTACTGATCAACGCCATACTCTTCATACCAATCATGATTGCCTTTCTGTTCTATGAAGAGAGAGAACTCTTGCAGCGGTTTGGAGAGGAATATGAAGCATATCGGCGGCAAGTGCCTTTCCTGCTCCCTAGGAGAAGAAGAGTCTAGAGATTCTTCGAAAGATATGGACCATGGTCGTCAAACCCAAGCGTACGGTAGTAGGGTTTTACGCCAAGGCCACTGTTGACCAGAATTCTGTGCGAGCCAAATTCATCTCGACCGATATTCTCAGCTTCAGCAATCAACCTCTCACCCATGCCCAGATGTTGCCATGCCTCAGGATCACGTTCACCAATATCCACGACGGGGCCATAGACCCGCAGTTCTCGAATAATCACGCCATCCTTGACTTCTGGTCTGAAAGCTTCCTCACTGGGTTTGCGCAGTCTAAGGAAGCCGAATATCACGTCGAGGTCAGTGTCTTCGAATGACAGGAATATCTCTGTTCCTTCGTTGGCTTCATACTGGCGCCGGATGAGTTGAACTTGGTCAGAGGAAAGTGCCTTCTCGGACCTCATCTGATAGTGTCCAACCTCACGGTATCTGATTGTGGGGTTTCTCAAACCCATCTCCTGCATCCTGTGATACACAAGTTCTCTGAGGTTTCCCTTGCTAAGTCCAGCCTCAATCTGGTGAAGAGGAATGTCCCTCTGCATCCTCTGAATGCGAACGTACTCTGGCATCTTGCCTACTGCCTGTGAAACAATATCGACTATCTCGTCATTGGTATAGGGCGAATAGGTCCCATCAACCCACCAATCATACAGTTTGGTGTTCTGAACCACCAAAGTGGGGTATATTTTGAGCATGTCTGGTTGAAAACGGGAGTCTGAGAAGAGAGTTTCAAAGTCCTTCAGGTCTTGCTCAGGGGAACTCCCAGGCAAGCCAGGCATCATATGGTAACAGACCTTTAGACCACTGTCCCTGAGTGTCTTAGTCGCGCGAACTGTGGTATCTACATCATGACCTCTTTGAACCGTTTCCAGAATCTCATCCGAGAGGGTCTGAACTCCGATTTCTACTCGGGTTGCACCCATATGCAGCATATCGTCTACGTTCTCAGGAGTGACCAAATCGGGCCGTGTTTCGAATGTCAAGCCAACATTTCTGACTTCAGCAGTTTCGTTGAGTTTCTTTGAGGCGTCAAAGGAGCTACTTACTGAACCATTCATAGCATCAAGACTGCCCTTGACGAAGCTCTCTCTGTACTCTGAATCCTTAGAGCACCAGTCGCCTCCCATCACAATCAGTTCGACTTTCTGGATGGAGTGTCCAATTGTGCTGAGTTGGTTGAGTCTGTTGTTCGTCTGACGGAACGAGTCGAAATCATGCTGCAGCCCCCTCATCGTGGCAGGTTCATGACCAGTATAGCTCTGTGGGACTCCCAGATCAGGTCCGCCTGGACAGTATGCGCATTTCCCGTGGGGGCACTTGTGTGGCTCAGTCATCACAGCCACAACTGCAACGCCAGAAACTGTACGAACAGGTCGCTTCTGCATAAGTGGCTGGAGTACCTCAAGTTCCTCAGGAATGGCGGCCTGAAGCACATCTGCGTTGGAAGGTACTCTGGAAGCCTTGTGCCTTGCACATACTCTAGTCTTGATTCGGTTTATCTCCTGCCTGTTGAGAGGCCTGTCTGAGGCAAGTAGAGCATCGATTATCTCCCTGTGAAGATCATAGTCGTTCAACGTAGACATTCTGATTGAGTGACCTGTAATATGCGGTTAAAGAAATCGGTCTGACTGACTGTACTACACAAGGTAACGCTTAAAACGCAAACTTTCGATGTCGCGTGTAGCGAAGAGGTAGAATAGAATGCCTGGTTCACACGGTTCATTGACAAAGGCCGGGAAGGTACGTGAGTCGACCCCAAAGGTCCGGGGTCGTGAACGCCACACACCAATCCCTAGAGTTCGCAATAAGAACAACTACACAAAGCGCTTCGTAAAAGGAAGACTGGTTGGACAGGCCAAGACTAGGTAATCTTCAGCACTCTCTCTTTAGGCCCATCGAATCCCGATGGTATTTCCCAAACTCGGTTATGCTTTCAAGCTGATTTCCTTTGAATACTGGACCCTCGATGCACACAAGGTCACCAGTGGGATCCAGAGCGCATGTACCACAAAGACCACAGCCGCACTTCATGAAGCGCTCCAATGATGCCTGAAAGCCCATCTTCTTCTCAGCGGCAAGCTTGTGCAGTCCAGACATCATCAACTCCGGACCACAGGTGAAGAGGACCTCGGGGGTCTGAGAAGACAAGATTTCTCGGGCAGCATCCGGTGCCAGTCCCTCGAAACCAGCTGAGCCGTTATCTGTGGACAGTTCCAACTTGAACCCATCTATCTCCAGTGTCTTGAACTCCTCTGCATAGACAAGTTCATCCTCTGTCTTTGCAGCAATCAGGAGGACCACATCCACGCCACGGTCGAGCAATTCGTAGGTCAGGGGTCTGAGTGGAGCCATTCCTATCCCACCACCAACTACGAGGGCGCTCTTGCAGTTAGAGTCGAAGTGTGTGCCGAACGGGCCTCGAATTCCAATCCTTTGGCCTGTTTGCATAGAAGCCAAGGCGTTCGTGGCCTCCCCTATGGGTAGCACGGTAACTCCCAAGAGAGGTGAGTCCAGAAGTGACACACTCATCGGAATCTCATCCACCCCTGGTATCCATACCATCAGGAACTGTCCGGAATGGATGCTCTCAACTTCGGGGTGCTCGAAGACTAGCGTACGTGCATCCTTGCTCTCTCTCACGACCTCAGAAACTGACACTGTTGTTGGGCTGCCCATCAGTTGCTCTATATCCATGGTCTAGTCCCTCCCGGCGGCACCCACAATCTCTGAAATGCCTGCAAAGCCCTCGTTTCTAAGGTACTTCTGGACACCTTCTTTGATTCTCTGAAACACATCAATCCCTGAGATGAGTGCAGTGCCAATCTGAATGGCGCTTGCACCGGCAAGATGCATCTCAACGGCATCCTGCCACGTTGATACTCCACCCACGCCGATGATGGGGATTGACAGCTTCTCGTAGAGGTCGTACACACATCTGACAGCAATAGGAAAGATTGGAGGACCAGAGAAGCCTCCCACCCGGTTGCCTAGCACCGGACAGCGTTGAAAGATGTCAATCTTCATTCCACGGACTGTGTTTATGGCCACCACAGCATCAGCCCCAGCACTTTCTGCGGCAGCTCCTACGGAAACCACATCAGATGCGTTTGGGGTAATCTTTGCGAAGACAGGACAGTCAACTGCATCCTTCACTGCCTTGACGTATTCGAAGGTGAGTTTCGGGTCATGAGAGATCTGACCAATCTCTGCATGTGGGCACGAGAGATTCAACTCGATGGCTGAAGGGTGCATCTTCTCTCCCTTGACTGCAACCTCCAGAATCTCTTCTACCGTATTGCCAAAGACACTAAGGACGACTGGCACTCCCGCATCATTGAGATTCGCCATTTCATCATGAAATGCATCAATTCCTGGGTTTGTAAGACCAACAGCGTTGAGCAATCCGCCATGGGAAACTGAGAGAATTGGTCCAGAGTGCCCCTTTCTCGGTTCTGGACCGATTGATTTTGTGACAACGGCATCAGCACCCGAATCCGCGACCCGACGAAGAATTGAACCTGTGACTCCCAGGATTCCCGATGCAAGCCAATACCCTTCTATCTTCAACAAGACACCTGGGTGAGTCAGGAACCTGCAAGCGGTAATAAGGAAAGTGGCTGTTCGCCTCAGAACACAAGTTCGCTGAATAGTCAAACTTATCCG
>JBHLPB010000123.1:0-7496 GCA_048939905.1 Promethearchaeota archaeon | reverse complement strand
GTATGTTTCTGACTTCTGCCGCAACCGCAATCTCATCATCGTCTGGCTCTGGTTCTCTCTTGATTTGCCGGACAAGTCTCCAGAAGTACTTCCTGGTTTCACGTGGCACGTTCTCAGGGTCTTCCTTGACCTCTTCTCGAATTCGTTCAAGTTCGTGCAGTCTTTCGGACACTCCAACACGCCTCGAAATGGGAAGAACAATCATCTACAAGAACCCTCCGTGCGGTGTTGAGGACAATGATTCCAGCACATCTATATCCAGCGAGGTCAACAACGAGAGGTGTGGTGGCGTTGCCAAGAAATGCTAGCACGAGCCAAGGGCGCCCGTCAGCTGAAGACATGAAGAGATTCATGGCTGAAGCAATAAGTGAGGCGCAGAAGGGGTTAGAGGAGGGCGGAATCCCGATAGGTTCCATTTTGGTAGTGGACGGGGAGGTTATCGGTAGAGGTCACAACCGCCGAATTCAAAGAGGAAGCCCAGTCCTTCATGCTGAGATGGATGCTATTGAGAATGCAGGCCGCCTGTCAGCATCCAAATACAAGAGAGCAACATTATACTCCACACTCTCTCCCTGTGACATGTGCAGTGGGGCAGTATTGCTCTACAGAATCCCACTGGTCGTCGTGGGTGAGAATCAAACTTTCAAAGGTCCAGAAGATTATGTACGTGACCGGGGAGTAGATGTGATAGTGTTGCAAGATGAAACGTGCATTGGGATGATGAACGATTTCATACATGACAATCCTGACCTATGGAACGAGGACATAGGTGTGGAATAGTAATCCCTAGATCGCCACTGTGGTCAGTCTAGAGTTTCCCAAATGGTCTGCGTTTCAGAAACTTACCATGGCCCACCACGCCCACAAACTTACCATCCTTGGCCACGACTCTCCCCCTTGATATGGTTACTGAGGGATAGCCGACGAGTTTCCAGCCTTCAAATGGACTCCAATCACAGTTGGTCTGCAGGTCAGAAGCTCGAAGTGTCACTTTCTTCTTGGGATCGAACACAACTAAGTCTGCGTCACTGTCTATAGCGATGGTTCCCTTCGCTGGATACATTCCGAAGAGCTTCGCAGGATTTGTGCTTGTGAGTGCCACGAGTTGGTTCACAGTAAGACCACGCTTGCCAACTCCTTCTGTGTACATCAGAGGTAGCATGGTTTCTACACCGGGCATTCCAAATGGAATCTTCCTGAAGTCACCATTCCATGCAGCCTTCTGTTCCGTCGTAAATGTGCACGTATCAGTTGCCACAATCTGCACATCGCCGTTGAATAGTCCCTGCCATAATCTCTCTCTGTCATGTGGCTTCTTTATCTGTGGACACGTAGCGTAGAGATGTCCATTCTCGCCCTTGAAGACCTCATCATCAAGAAGAAGATACTGAGGACACGTTTCAGCAAAGACTCTCACACCCCGCTCTTTGGCGGCGTGGACAGCTTCCGCGGCTTCTCCCGTCGACATGTGGACGATGTACAGCTGTCCACCTGTAACCTCTGCCCATTTGATTGCCCGAACTACCGCTTCCTCCTCGGTATAGCAGGGACGAGATAGAGTGTGTGCATATGCTCCCCATTTCTCCTTCTCTTGTGCATATCTCTCAACCAGCATATCTAGTACAAACACACTCTCCGCGTGAACTCCAATATGTCCTCCAAGCTTGGCGGTTTCCTCAAGGGCACTGAAGAGCATTCCATCATCAGCCATCCAACCCTCGTCTTTGTAGATCATGAACATTTTGAAGGTAGGAATGCCGTAGTCGATGACTTGCTTGATTGAAGCCTGAGTCTGGGCGTTCCAGTCTGTGATGGCGGCATGCAGACCATAGTCAATGCACACCTTTGGGTCTGCCTCGTCGCGTCGAGCCTCAACCGCTTCCATGATTGAGCTACCCTTGGTCTGAATCGCGAAATCCAGTACTGTGGTCACCCCGCCGCAGGCGGCGGCTTTGGTGCCATTCTCAAAGTCATCTGCAGATACGGTCCCCGAGAAAGGAAGTTGGAAGTGGACGTGGACGTCAATGCCTCCGGGGAAGACATACTTCCCCTTTGCGTCAACTACTTGCGTGTCAGGTCCTGCAGGAACGTCCTTGGCAATCGATGCTACCTTCCCATCATAGACCCCGACATCTGCTACGAATTCATCGGCTGCAGTCACTACTGTCCCATTCTTGACTACCAAATCCAGTTCGACCATAGAAACGCCTCCGCAGAGTACTAGATGGCGTGCCATAAATCGGTTTAGGAAATGCCTATTAGACAAGGGACCTACAGGCCAGTTCACTAAACTGCCGGAGTGAAGGCTGTGAGAAACGTACGTGTAGGACTTGTACAAGCAGAATGGGAAGGCGACGTCAAAGATGAAGGAAAGATTGACGAGAACATCGAGAAGATGATCAGGAAACATGAGGGATTTGCCACTATTGCTAAGCAGCAAGAAGTTCAGATTCTCTGTTTCCAAGAGCTCTTCTATGGGCCCTATTTCTGTGCCGAACAGGACCGTAAATGGTACAAATACGCGGAGCCGATTCCTGGTCCGCTGAGTGACCGGATGTGCGAACTGGCTAAGGAGAACAACCTTGTTCTCATTGCCTCGATGTATGAAGAGGAATCTGTAGGAGTCTACTACAACACAGCTATTGTGATCAATTCTGATGGAACGCTGTTGGGCAAGTTCAGGAAGATGCATATTCCTCATCTCGACCCTGGGTTCTGGGAGAAGTTTTACTTCCGCCCAGGCAATCTCGGCTATCCGGTATTTGATACTGCATTTGCCAAGGTCGGTGTCTACATCTGCTATGACCGTCACTTTCCAGAGGGAGCTCGAGCACTGGGTCTCAATGGTGCCGAGATAGTATTCAACCCCTCTGCCACCGTGGCTGGCCTCTCGGAACACCTGTGGAGCCTAGAACAACCAGCTCATGCAGTTGCCAACGGCTACTTCATTGCTGCAATCAACCGAGTGGGTGAGGAACCTTGGAAGACTGGAATGTTCTACGGTAGTTCCTACGTGGCAGACCCTCGAGGTCAGATCATTGCTCAAGGGTCTCGTGACAAGGAGGAGCTTGTTGTAGCCGATGTCGACCTTGACATGATTCGCGAGGTTCGCAACGTATGGCAGTTCTATAGAGACCGTAGACCAGATAGCTACGATGATCTCACAAGACTCTGAGCAAGAGGGCTACAGATTCTTCTCGACCTCAGAGAAGGCCTCATCGAGGATATTCGTGGCATCATCGACTTGTGCCCTAGTGAGCTCGAGTGGTGGCTGAAGTCGGATCACATTACCCTCGATTCCGCCTTTTCCTATCAGGAGTCCTCTATCCTTGCATAATTCCATCACTTGGGCCATCTCCTGTACGGCTGGCTCCTTGGTGGCCCTGTCGCGGACGAGCTCCACTCCGAGCATCAGACCTTGCCCTCTGACATCTCCAACTACCTTATGCTCCTCCTTGAGTGAATCTAGCTTCTTCCTGAACTGACTACCCAATCTCGAAGCTTTCTCTAGGTACTTGCCCTCCTGAATGATTTCGATCACGGCCACTGCGGCAGCACAGGAGAGAGGGTTGCCGCCAAAGGTGGCAAAACCATCGGTAATGGTATAGTCCACCGCAATCTCAGGACGGGTCATGAATCCGGCAACTGGTATCCCACTACCAAAGCCCTTTGCCACAGTGATGATGTCTGGAGCCACACCAGCATGCTGAATCCCCCACCACTTGTCACCAGTCCGACCGAACCCTGTCTGTACCTCGTCAGAGATGTAGAGTCCACCATACTCTTTGACAGTTTCATGTGCAATCCTGAAGAATTCGGGTGGCGGCTGAATGATGCCGCCAACACCCTGAATCGGTTCTGCTATGAAAGCAGCGATTGCATTGTTGGTCTGTGTCCGTATCACTTCTCGTATGTAGCGCGCACACTCGAAGTCGCATTCCGGATACTCCTTCCCAAAACTACAACGATAGCAGTATCCATACGGAGCAAAGCGGACACCTGAAGGATGGCTCTCGGGGGTGGTTCGCCACCCAGCACTTGAGAGCTCTCTTGCAAGGGTAGTCCTTCCGTGATAGGCATGCAAGCATGCTATGATGTAAGGGTTGCCTATGTACTTCCGAGCCATGAAGAGCGCCGCTTCATTCGCCTCAGAACCACTGCTGACAATGAATGATTGTGAGAGTCCCTTTGGCGCAATCTCTGCAAGGCGTTTCACGAGTACTGCATATGGAATTGTAGAGTAGAGAGAGCTTGTGTAAACAAGACGCTCTGCCTGCCACTTGATTGTCGCCACATACTTCGGATGAGCATATCCGGTGATAGTTGTGCAGATTCCTGCGAATAGGTCAATGTAAGATTTCCCCGAACTGTCTTCTAGGGTGGCTCCCTCTCCACGAACAAACAGCACCGGGTCTTCGTAGTAATGGGCCACGGCAGGTGCCAAGTGTTTCCTTTCTATTTCAAGTATCTCTTCTTTCGAGTATTCCTTGCGGAGATCCTCAGGGACCAGTTCATCTGTCATAGTCTACACCAACTCCTCTCAGGTAGCAGATAGCATGTAGATGTCGTCCTAAAGACTTTAGGGGAGGCTGAGATATCACCCAAAAGCTGGAGGAGTGATAGACGATGGCCGATAGTCCGTTAGCCGTTGAGTTCGCCGGAATCCCCTTCAAGAATCCTTTCTTATTGTCCTCGGCACCACCTGCAATGGATGTTCGTCACATCCTTCGAGCCGCACGACTCGGTTGGGGCGGCGCTGTCATGAAGACGGTAACAGAGGAGCCCACAGTTGACCCACGTACACGGCTGGGGGTCCTTCGGAAGAATGGAAAGGCAATAGGCATGAACAATATCGAGCTACTCTCACGCGAGCCTCTCAAGACATGGACTGAAGACTGGATTCCCAAGATCAAGGGGGAGGCACCAGAAGACTTTGTCTTTGTTGCCAGCATGATGAGCGGACCGGAGCCCGATGGATGGACATCTCTTGCAGAAACGGTGTCACAGACTGGGGCTGATGCCATTGAGCTCAATGTTTCTTGCCCACATGGTTCACCGGAGAAACACATGGGGGCCTTCATCGGACAAGATCCAACTCTCGTTGAACAGGTCACGCGAGCAGCGAAGAAGGGCACTGACTTGCCCATTCTTGTCAAACTGACACCAAACGTCACTGACATTGTACCCATAGCTCAGGCGGCTGCCAAGGGAGGTGCTGATGGACTATCAGCAATTAACACAGTGGAGTCACTAATCGGCGTTGACATCGAGACTGCTACCCCTCTCCCGGTTGCGTATGGAATGGACAAGACTGAGCAATTGAGCACCTACGGCGGGTTCTGCGGTCCGGCTGTTCGACCAATCGGCCTTAGAGTGGTTTCGCAGATTGCTAAAGCTCTTCCTGACATCCCAATATCAGGAATCGGAGGAATCGAAGACTGGGTGAGCTCCGTGGAGTATCTTATGGTGGGTGCCAGAACGCTTCAAGTCTGCACAGCTGTAATGTGGCATGGTTTCTCTATCATCAAGACAATGACTGAGGGGATAGTCAAGTTCATGGAACGCAAGGGCTACAAGACACTTGATGAGATGACGGGCAGAGCCCTACCCAAGATCACTACTTGGACTGCTCTTACCAAGCTTCCTCCTGTGGTCGCACAAGTGCTTGAAGACCGATGTACGGGATGCAAAGACTGTGTCGTAGCATGTGCGGATGGTGGCTATGTAGCAATTCAGATGAGAGAAGGAGTTGCAGTCGTCAATACTGAGAAGTGTGATGGCTGCGGTCTGTGTGCCGTTGTATGTGAAGATGAAGCCGTAGACTTCATTCATGTCTGATAGCAGGCTCCGTCGTCATGTTCCTCGAAATGCTCAGTGCTTTGAACGGGTCTGGGACATGCTGTGATGATTCGCAAGACGCTACTCTTCAGGAACCTTGTTGACAACCTAGTCAAGAACGTTGGACTCTATTCCATTGGTGTGCTGCTACTTCTTCTCTACCGGTATGCTGTTGACCCAGGACCAGTACTACTGGGCTTGGTTGCCTTTCTCTTCGCATACTCCTCGGTCTACATTGTCAATGACATCTTCGACATAGATGAGGACTCAGCTGCAGGCGAGAAGGCAAAGAGAAAACCCCTGACTCAGGGTTCCGTTGAGAAATCAGAAGCAGTGATGATATGTCTAACACTCTTGGCCATTGGCATTGTCCTGTCTACCATTCTAGGTCTGCTATTCTCCGGAGTTGTGTGTACGCTCTTCATTGTCAATGTTCTCTACTCGGCCCCTCTGGTCAGCGATGGAAGAACTAGATCTAGGAGTCTGAAGCATACTGTTGCAGGCCTGCCGCTTGTTCTCATCATGCAGTTGCTGAAGATACTCCTTCCATGGACAATTGGAGCGGAACTGCTTACCTTTCCTCTCTTCTTTGCATTGGGCTTTTCTCTGATGTATCTCGTATTCTTCAGAGGCTACAAGAAGAATGTAACAGTAGGGGAGAGCATCCTGCACGAGCGGCTTCTTTCCATTTTGACGGTTGTTGTGTTCTCGATATCCTTCTGTGTTCATCCACAGCCTTTCTTTCAGTTTCTGGTTCTCATGTACATTCTGGCTGGAATCGTGTTCTTCTGGAGTTCACGTCTTATTGATCAGAGAGTTCTCAAAGTGGCTCCTATCTACATTATCATCGGTGTCATCATTCTGTTGATTGTGATGACATACATATAGGACGGGAGCAGAACTAGGTGATTGTAGAACAAGGGGAAACCTGGACTGGGGTAATCGTTTGTGACCTTGTTGGACCCGAAACACGTACTCGAACTCGTTCGCAAGGCAGGCCACCATGTCCGTGCCATTCGTCTGGGAATGAAACCACGAGGTGATCACATTCCCTATTTGGTGTTTAGTCATGAAGTATATCCCGGGGTAGAGGCTCACCTGTTTACGATTGCTGATGTGTCCCTATGGCTGCCTGCTTTCGATGCGCAGGGGGACGTGGTACTCTACAGACCACGAGAGCTGGATGAGGGCAGAGGAGATTCTGACGTTGAAGAAGCTAGGTCTGATTCCTGGATGAGGTTGCTTGCTGCAATAGAACGAGTTACCGAGCTCTTGACTCCGTACAGGAAGCCTGTGAACAGAAGTCCAATCCCAGAAACAGTGTGGGCTCACCACCAGCGGCAGTGGCACTTCGGACTTCGAGATGCGCCTGATCATGAAGCACCACCTGTCGACATGTTCATTGATTACGTAGATTCTTCGATAAGACCTCTCATTCGAAATCTCAACGAACTTGGCTTCACAACAAAGGAGAGCTGTTCGGGGCTACCAAGTGAGCATCCGGATAGAGAGCCCTACAGACCCTACGTGATGTTTGATGACAGAGTCTACTTGGATGTGAGTGCACACCTGTTCACTCTCGCTGATATCACAGAATGGATCCCAGGTCCCGGACCCCATGGGTTCGATGTTAAGATTCAGCAGAATGTTGGCGAAGA
>JBHLPB010000122.1:0-7592 GCA_048939905.1 Promethearchaeota archaeon | reverse complement strand
GCCTAGTACCAGTACGTCCATGCCCTCCTTGAAATCCACTAGATGGAACCCTCTGATGGCGACTGCCAAAGGTTCTACAAACGCGCCTGCTTTGAAGTCCACAGTTTCGGGCAAAGTGTGAAGTGTGGTTTCTGGTAATGCCACAAGATCGGCCAATCCGCCATTCATCGATATGCCAACCATCTGCATGTCCTCACAGAGTGAATGCCGATGGTTCGTACAATAGCTGCAGTTTCCACATGGAATCAATGAGTTAGGGACGACCCTATCCCCCACTTTCCACTCGGTGACCTTCTCTCCTACCTCCACAATCTCCCCAGTGAACTCATGCCCGAGTACTAGGCCTCCCTCGTACATGCCGTACTCCCATGCGCTCAAATCAGTTCCACATATCCCAACATACTTGGGTCTGACCATCACGTCATTTGGGCCCAAGATGGGTTCAGGAATCTCCTTGACCTGGATGTCTCGAGCGCCGTCATATACCGCGGCTCTCATCTAGTCCTCACCTGGAAGCTGACAGCCTTCAAGCCAGACAGATGCAACAGATGCGAAATCTGGCGGATCGAGATTGATCTCCGGGTCAACAACTACGTCCAAGACCGCAGGAAGCCGCGAGTCCTTGGCCTTCTCCAACGCCGGCCTAATCTCATCGGGTTTCTCCACTCTAACGCCGAAACAACCCATCGCTTCTGCTATCTTGTCATACCTCACATCAACGAAGTCGACACCTACGTAGCGCTCCTCGTACAGGCCCTTCTGACCAGCCTTTATCATACCATATGCTCGGTCATTTGCGATGACTAGTGTGAATGGTACCTTGAGTCTCCTTGCAGTTTCCAGTTCTTGAATGTTGAACATGAATGCTCCATCGCCCGAGATTACATACACGTCCTTCTCAGGATAGGCAAGCTTGGATCCAATAGCATAGCCGGTTCCTACGCCAAGGTGGCCCGAGTCAGTGGCTTGGAGATACCTTCTTGGTCCGTATACTCTATTCAAGTAGATTGACCAGACAGCGATATTTCCACCGTCTACGATTGATATTGCATCTCGGGGAAAGAAATCTCGTACTTCCTGGACCATTCTTAGTGGGTGAATCGGGACTTGGTCTGACTTGCCCTGACTAACGAAATCAGTGAGCCATGAGTCTTGAGCTTCTCGGCAGTCAGCCATTTCAGGCCTCGGTTTTGCCTTGGGCTTGCTCTTTACAACCCTGAGGAGTTCGGTCAGAGTACTTTTTGCGTCACCCACAATGGCCAGGTCAACAACTCGGTTATGGGCTATCATCTCTGGGGCTATATCGATCTGTATCAGCTGTTGTTCAGCGCAATCCCCCCATCCCGGCGCCCTCCCCCAGAAATCAAGGTCACCGAATCTTCCCCCCACGAGTAGAACCAAGTCAGACTGACACTGCGCCCCAATGGCTCCAAAGCTGGCTGGCACGAGTGACAATGGGTGGTCTTCAGGAATCGAGCCTCGGGCACCCACCGAAGTGGTTACAGGGGCTTGGAGGTGTTCGGCAATCTCAACCAGTTCCTTGGCTGAGTCTGAGGCCAAGACACCGCCTCCCGCATGAATAAGTGGAAATGTGGCATTCTGCAACATGTCTGCAGCCTTTGCTATCAATTCAGGGTCGCCTACTGGTGGTCGAGTCATACGATACTTCTCAGCTGGCACGATGCCGTCTTCCAACGTAGACTCGTCACACTTCATGAACAGGACGTCTGATGGAAAGTCAAGAAACACTGGTCCAGGCTTCCCAGACAGTGCTTCTCGAAATGCCCAATGCACCAAGTGTGGAATTCTCTGCCAGTGTGACACTGTAGCGCCCCACTTCGTGATAGGCTTGAACATCTCTAGTTGGTCTAGTCCCTGAGAACTTCCATGATCTGGATGAATTCTCCATGACTGATTTTGTGCACACAAGACGATCATGGGTATGCTATCAGCGAAGGCTGTATACACACCGGGAACAAGATCAGCTGCTCCGGGGCCTACTGTTCCCAAGCAGACTCCCGGCTGACCCGTTGTTCTTGCCCAGGCATCCGCGGCGTGAGCAGCGGCTTGTTCGTGCCGAAACGTCACAAATTCGATTTCTTTTGATGTGTAAATGGTGTCAAGTAGTGGATAGAGCTGGTCTCCAGGGATTCCAAAGACATACTTGACACCTTCTTCAATCAAGCATTTCGCAAGTACTTCGCCACCTGTCATCATCGTCAATATGATTCTCTCCTCTCTCAGAGAACACCATCATGTTGTGAGTCGGCTCGATTTATCCGTTACGAGACACACTGTAGAATATCATTTGCATTCTAGGAATGCGCATCACGCCTCCCAGTGCCTTCTGCACAAGATACTTAGCAGAGCACCCTCGTAGCTTTTGTCAGTCCGCGTCGTATGGAGGCCTTGGATTGACAGATTCGTCAGTGCTTGAGGATTCCACTGACCCGTTCAGAGAACTTTGGAGCTTCAGCCGTCAAGAAATCAGACAAGGTCGCTACGATTTCCCAATCAGAAGTGTTCTGAGGAGTGACCCCGGCACTTCGCTTCTTTATGCTGTCCTCTGTTCAATTCACGAGGGGATTAGCACACGTGAAGGACTCTATGAACATATGGATGGTATATTCGCACTCAGGCTCCGACGGCCCACTATGACATCAATCGACATTGATGAAGCCATCCAGCATGGCCTCAATGACAATCTAGTTCAGGAATCTGAAAGCCGCTTTGGCCTCACCCAACACGGGCTGGAAACAATTCGATATGGCAGGCTAGAGATACTTCATCAAGGGTATTGGATGAAACGTGTCCTAACAGAGCGCTCAGTACTTATCTTGTCAACACTTGCTCTACTTCTTCTATCTTCAGTGAAGATCTGGATTGGCATGTCGATTCATAGTGATGCCATATTGACCGAGGGAATCGAGAACCTGACAGACCTTCTCATCGTAGGAATCATAGCAATCAGCATGAGATATGATAGGGATCGACTCGGCGCGCTGGCTATAATTGCGGTCATGATAATTACTGGGGCACTTCTAGCAGTAGGAGCAATCGAGGGTCTGCTATCAAATGAACCCGTTCAATGGTCAGTTCAAGCCTACTATGTAGAGTTCTTGTCCATAGTAATCAACCGAATCCTCATCTCGCTGAAGGTCATGGTCGGCCGTAGTTCGGGGAATCTGGCCCTCATCGGGGATGCAAAAGAGGACACTTCTCACATCAAGGTCGCCTTTGGTGTCATCATCGGTCTTACGTTCTCTATCTTGGGCTACTATTTCGTTGATCGGCTAGTTGCTCTTGCGATATCCGGTATCATCCTCTGGGAGGGTATATCCACAATCATTGAACTCCAAGCTGCAGGTGACGAGATCGACGTGGACACTATCCGTTTGGGCGCAAATGAGATGTATGAGGACCTCATGACGTATTGGGTTCTTGGGAGACTCGTAACCGGCCCCAAGACACCTGAGGTCGTTCAACGTGATTTCCTTAGAGGAGTGAATGTCGGTCACCGATACTTCGATTTTCAGGCTGTGATAGGGTTCCACGACATAGAACAGAGAGGTATCATGAAGAATGTAAGACAGGCAGAGAGGAGCGGACTCATAGCTGAACGAGAGGGCCGGTATTCCATCACGAATCGGGGGCTCGCGTGGTTTTATCGAACACGGGCAAGGGACTTGGCAGAGCTGGCACGCGATTTCTCAGCACATCAGAGGGAAAGATACGTGAGAGCGGCAATCATGATATCGATCTTCATTGTCATCTTCCTTCTCATGTACTACGCGGATCCAATCAAACAGATAGTCGACGATATCGTGGCAAGCCTTGGCTTCGGCTAAGCCGATTACACGGGAACTGACAGAGCCGCAATACGAAAGTCAACGGAGCAAGAATGTCGTTCATTACTCCTGACCTGCTATTCTAAGCCACACCGCTTTCTTAGGAGTTCCCAATCGTGTTTGATCTGATCTTGAACCGTCCTCTTGAAGTCATCCCACTTGGGGTCCCTGAGGTGTCGGAACTGACCTTGAAACGCCCAGTACTCCTCGAGCGGTTTGAGTTCCTTGAGGTTCTTGCTCGGGCTGGACATAATCCACTCTTCACCATCTATCACTTCAAAGAGCGGATGGATTCCTACTTCCACTGCTAGTTTGGACAGCTCAATGCTCTTGGATGTGTCTGATCGCCACCCTCTGGGACATGGTGAGTAGGCATGGATGAACGCAGGTCCTTCTACTTCCAGTGCCTTTCGGAACTTCTGCACGAAGTCCCTGTAGTGGTATGGATCGACCGTTGCAACATATGGTATCTTGTGGGCTGCAACTATCTCCGCCAGGGGTTTCTTTCGTTGCCGCTTCCCAGGTTCTACCTTGCCTGCCCAGGAAGTAGTGGTTTCCTGACCGGGCAGAGTGGCACCCGATCTCTGGATTCCTGTGTTCTGATATGCTCCATTGTCATACACCATGTAGACCATGTCGTGACCCCTCTCTAGGGCACCGCTCAATGCGCCGAACCCAATGTCAAAGGTCCCGCCGTCGCCACCAACCGCAATGACATCTACGTGTTCGTATTCAGAACGTCCTTTCTCGCGCATGACAGTCATTGCTTCTGCCACACCCGATGCCACGGCCGCAGCATTCTCGAATGCAACGTGAATCCATGGAATCTTCCAAGCCGTGAAGGGGTATATGGTGGTGGCCACCTCCAAGCAGCCTGTGGCCTCACAAACAATGGTTGGCCCCCTTAGTGCCATTCCCATAAGCTTCACAACTGTGGGAGCAGCACATCCCGCGCACATCCGGTGTCCTGAGGATAGAATCTGGTCTTTCTGCAACATATCTTTCAGTCTAACTGCAGCAGGTTCCGCCATTACTTGCGCACCCCCAAAGTTTCGTACATTGGAGCTTTTCCTTTCTCCATGTACTTCTTCGTCTTCTCGATTCCCTCAACAAATGTTTCCGGAGGCACGTCACGACCTCCCAGCCCTACAACGAAGTCGACAACAAGTGGTTTCTTCTCCAGGTCATAGAGGGCACTCTTGACCTCTAGAGCAAGTGGGCTTGTAACCGCTCCAAAGGACATTGCCTTCTCAAAAATCATCACTGCCTTGGCACCTCCAACAGCCTTGGCAATCTCCTTAGTTGGGAATGGGCGAAACATCTTGAGTCGTACAACTCCAATCTTTTCGCCCCTCTCCCGAAGGACATCTGCAACAGCCTTGGCTGTGCCTCCCATGGAGCTCATTGCAAGGATGATGATATCTGCGTCCTTCGTCTTGTACTCCTCAAACATACCGTAAGATCGTCCAGTCAGCTTCTTGAAGTCGGCCTCTACCTTCTTGTAGGCCCTCGGTACGTTCCACATCGCCCTGTCCTGCTGCTCCTTGAACTCGAAGTAGTAGTCAGTCAAAGCCAGCGGTCCCATCGTGATTGGGTTCTTCGGATCAAGAGGCTGAACTGGCACTCTAACTCCAAGGAACTTCCGGACTGCTTCATCAGGAAGCATCTCTACTCTCTCTACGTTGTGGCTAACAATGAATCCATCAATGCCCACCATTACCGGAAGCAATACGTCGTGGTCCTCAGCCAACTTGAACGCCATCAGTGTAGTGTCGTAGGCCTCTTGAGAGCTCTGGCAATAGAGCTGAATGAATCCGCTATCTCTCATACCCATCCCGTCTGAATGGTCATTGTGGATATTGATGGGCGCAGAGAGGGCACGGTTTGCTACAGTGAAGACAATTGGCATCCGCATCGATGCGGCACAGTATAGGATTTCCCACATCAGCGCAAGACCTGCAGAGGCAGAGGCCGTAGCGACTCTCGCACCAACAGCTGAGGCACCAACGCATGCTGACATTGCACTGTGTTCAGACTCTACTGGGATGACCTTCGTGTGTACTTCGCCATCTGCCGCGAATCTCTGAAAGTCTTCTACTATAATCGTCTGTGGTGTGATAGGATATGCCGCAAGTACATCGACGTCACTCTGCTTCAAAGCGTGAGCGATTGCCGCGTCCCCTGTGAGACCCTCTACCGTGATCTGGTCTTTTGGAACTCTCTCAACCGTTGTCATGTCACTCACTCTCCATCCTGATACTGTCGGTCGGACATTCGTTGGCACATATCCCGCAACCCTTGCAGTAGTCGTAGTCATATTCGTAGGAACGGCTACCGTCCTTCTCAATCAGCCTTACTGACATGTCCGGACAGAATATCCAACATCGCCCACAGGTGCCATTCTTTATCCAGAGGCAGTTCTCAGGACTGTGAACAGGGCGCTGTGCACGCCATCCTCCAGTCTTGTATTTCGTCGCATTGCCAGGTTCGATTATGTTTCCTGCCATTGGGATCTCATCGAACTTCTCGCTCATCCGATTCGTGCCTCCTCTACTGCTCTCTCCATGGCTGCCTTGTTCAGGTCGCCCACCTTACCGGGATATCGTTCCATGACTTCCTGGACTACCGTCTGGATCTTAACCATCCCGGTAGCCTTCACTGCAGCCGCCAACGTTGGCATGTTGTAGAATGGCCTGCCCATGATGTCGAGTGCGATTTCAGTCGCATCCACGGTCACTACCTTCCCGCCTTTGAATCCGTATTTGTCCCGTATCTCCTCTGGGCTCATGGTCGTGTTCAGAACAAGAGTTCCATCTTTCTTGAGACCGTCAGTGGGGTCTACGACCTCCAGTAGCGTCGGATCAATACAGATTACCACATCCGGGTCGTAGACTTGAGCATATACTTGGATGGGCTTCTTGCTGATTCTCAGGAACGCCCTCACAGGGGCGCCTGTCCGCTCAGGGCCGAACTCTGGGAAAGCTTGGATGTAGTTGCCTTCCTCTAGAGCCGCCTTTCCCAGCATTTGGTTACTGGTGACGACTCCTTGACCGCCGCGACCATGCCACCTCGTTTCAGTCACATCACGTGCAAAATCAAGCGCCATTTTCTCTCTTCACCTACAGAGGAGAAGCTTCTGGGCTGGCTCCTTGTGCCCTGCTTATGTATTTAGTGGCGTGGCCACATCAGACCGGCGGGAATCTGGTCAGTATGACATGACTTAGTATGCCCCGCGGGCTACAGCCTCGTCTTTACTGCTAGCAAGACCAATACCACCGAATAGATGCTAACAATCGACGCCAGTACTACGAGCCCAGCGTCGATGTCTGGCAGAATGTTGAATAGCACTCTGACTGTCACAGTATGAAACGCCTCAAGTCCAGAGGCGTCCTCGAGGTTTAGTACGACCTCGTGTTCTCCAACGGCCAGATATCTCAAATCGTATATGATTTCTGTTTGGGTCCACGTACCTGTCGTTTGTCGGATGCCGTTTACGGAAATGCGATATTCCAGGGGGAATTGGTCAGATGTTCTCCAGACAATCTGAGTTTCATCACGCTCGACCATCACGATCTGATCTGTGTGGCTGAGAACAGGAAGGTCATTGTCGATGAGTCGATAAGGGTCATGGTCCTGCGCACCTGCAGCTCCGGATAGATTGTAGGGGCCCGGAGGGGAGTAGTCCGACCAGAAGTTACCTGACCATGTGTTGTTGTTTCCTCTGTCTATCGAGTTGCCCCAGCC
>JBHLPB010000121.1:0-7631 GCA_048939905.1 Promethearchaeota archaeon | reverse complement strand
GTTGTTTCTTGGCACCTGCTATAAGGCTTGTGAAGAGTCACGACCATGAGTCTTTATTACTCGTTTGCTGTGTGTAACATGGGCCTATGGCCACAAGGAAAGGGAGGCGATGCACCAAGTGCGCGAGATGCGTCTGACTGCAATGGTAACAACCCATGGCTGAAGCTGTAAGGTCAAGCAGGATGACCTCTCTCGTCTTCTGCAGAATGCAGGCCTCGCGAGCGAGGAAGCAATCTGCAAAGGAGAGATAGGCGACGATGCTGTGGTTCGTATCATCAATGACCAAGTCGCCCTGGTCGAGAACGTTGATGTCTTCACGCCCATCCATGACGATCCTCACACTCAAGGTGAGATTGTTGCCTGCAATGCAACAAATGACGTATTTGCAATGGGCGCAACGGGAATCGTATCACTTCAGGCCTTCATAGGCTATCCTAAGGGCATGGATGAAGAGATTGTCGTTGGTGTTCTCAAGGGAATGAACGACTTCATGATGCAGTTCGGCTCCAAAGTTACGGGCGGCCAGACTATCATCAATCCCATTCCCGTCTTCGGAGGCATTTGCTTGGGTGTCGCTCACCCGGATGATATCGTCTATTCAAGGGGTGCGCATCCTGGCGATGCAATCCTGTTGACGAAACCATTAGGGATTCAACCTGCAATGAGATCCTACAGAGATTTGCAGGATGACAAACGAGATGCTCTCCTTGAGAGTTTCGACGAGTCTATGCTCAGAGCAGTGCAGGAAACTGCCGTCAGAGTGATGACTCACAGCAACAGGGTGGTCGCTTTGGCAATGAACCGAGTTGGCGTCAACGCAGCGACTGATGTTACTGGTTTCGGCCTTATTGGTCATGCAGACAATGTAGCCACTCAGAGCGGTGTCGATGTCGTAATTGAAGAAGTCCCAGTCATCAAGGGCACGCTTGAACTGGCGAGGTTCTTTGGCCATAGGCTGCAGCAAGGACTTGCAGCAGAAACCGCGGGTGGAATGCTAGTGTTCTTGCGACCCGACAAGGTTGAAGACTTCCAAGAAGTCATGAAACAGCATGATCTGCCCTGCTGGCCTATTGGTAGAACAGAAAAGCCAAGGGCGACGCCAGAGGCTCGTCTGACCGATGGCGTGAAGTTTGTCGAGACCGAGTTCCCGTGAAAGCAATCGGAAACCGAACGGAAAGATGTTTGAGGACTGCCGCCGCAAGCGGCCGGTCTCCTGTATTCAATGAATCATTCTCCTGAGAGCAAATCGCGTTACTTTGGATGTAATACGGCAAACCATTTATCATTCAGAGTTTTACAGTGGAATCAGCTCTCAGCAGAGAAGAACGCAGGTGGAATCGCATGAAGATCATCGTTACTGGTCCGTACGAGTCCGGCAAGAGTCTAATGGTGCATCAAATAACAAATGGCGCATGCATCAACATTGAACGTAGTGGCACCACAATTGCGATGGACCACGGAATGGCCAACGTAAGCGGCATGAGCGTCTTCCTATTTGGAACTCCTGGTCTGCTCAGATTCAGGACCATTCGTAAGATTCTGAGTGAGGGGGCAGATGGGATCATCTTTGTCGTGGACTCAGCGGATCCAGAGTCTGATGCGCGAGCTAAACTGTTCTTCAGAGAGATTGCCTTCTTTTTGCCAGGAGTGCCTTGCGTTGTGGCGGCTAACAAACAAGACATCTCCAACGCACGTCCAGTGGACGAGCTTAGGAAGAACATGCGATTTCTGGCTGGCCAGGCAGTCATGCCATGTTCCGCAGAGACCGGTGAGAATGTGGATAGGGTGCTCCGAACCTTGCTTTTCCTGTCTATGATGCAATGGAGTTCCGTCTTCTCCAAGTTTGCTGAGTACAGTGGTTCTTCCAAAGGCCTGAAGAAACTCATGAAAGGCCTCAACATAGGTCGAGAGCAGGCAGTGGGGTATCTTCGCAGATTCGAGCTTCGAAAGCTGTTGGAGGTTCAAGTCGGTGATGAGCAGTTTGTGGTGAAAGATTCTGTTAGGTCATTGCTCGAAGATCCCAATTTGATCATGTCACCATGACGAAAACGCAGAAAGGCTCAAAAGCGAGATGTCCTGCCTCAGCTGATATCTGGAGATGTGTACCCTTTGAGCGAGGAAGAAGCATCATTTGAAGACATGGACCCTGCCGAGTTGCTTGAGCAAGCCGCCCAAGCCCTTGAGGCGGGCGAGAAGGATGTTGCGGCTAAGATACTGAACGCGGTCGGCAACATCTACATGGGGGTGGCAGAGTATGAAGAAGCCCTCAAATGCTTCCAACAGTCTCTGGAGATCTACAAAGAACTCAAGGACGAAACTGGAGTCGGAGATGCTCTGTATAACCTCGGAGTCGCCCAGATAAACTTGGAACAGTGGACTGATGCTGCAGATACCTGTCAAACAGCAATGAAGATGTTTGAGAAGGTGTCCAATAACGATGGCGCGGCTGACGCCATGTATGCTTTGGCCCTCGCTAAGCATGGTCTTGGAGAGTTCGATGAGGCACTCACCTACTTCAAGAAGGCTCAGAAAGCCTACAAATCGGTCGACAATCAACAGGGTGTTGCGAGCACGATAATGGATGTTGGTAATGCTCATGCTGACAAGGAGGATTGGGAGCCGGCTGAGAAGGAGTTCAAGAAAGCTCTCAAGATCTACCGAGAGATCGATGATAAGGCTGGAGTTGCGGATGCCCTCTCATTGCTGGGAGACATCGCGGAAATGAATGACAACCAGAAGAAGTCCGCAGAGTATTTCGTGGAAGCTGCACAGAACTATCTGGATGCTGACATGACTGACTTTGCTCGAGAGGTAGTTGAACGGGCAGAACAGAAACTATGGGATTTGTCAAGATCGACTAGACGGAGACTGAGAGGACCGATTGATGACATAATCGACGCTCTTCCTGAGAAGGAAGAGATGGAGGATTCCGACGAGGATTTTGACGAAAGTATGCTTGATGTCATTGAGTAATCAGGAATCCATCCGAAAACTTTGCTCCCTCAACGCTCACATCATGTTGCTACAGGGGAATGCCTGAGAAAGCTTGATTTGCTTCGATTTGACAAGTTCTGTATCCAGATGAAGGAGTGCAGTGATTGACATCTAGATTCCATAAACCGCTCTCTATTCTCGTTGTGACGTTGCTTCTGGCCCCACTAGTCACTCCATTTGTACCTGCAGGCTCACTGCCATGGTGCGAATTGGCCAGAAAACCCGTACAACCCGAACACGTAGCAGCAGGACTACCCGATGAGTCTACAGCACTTCGGAAGGCCACTTTCGTCTACAACGACCCCTCTTCATACATGGATGACTTCTCCTACATAGCTGCGGTTCCCACTTCGGTCTTCTTCCACGGAGGGTCACAGTATGTGTCGCCATTGATCAAGGTGGAAGGTTCAGACTCTGAGAGATGGTTTGTGGAGGACTGGGCCGAGTATCTAGAGCCGGATGGGGGCGCCACTCAGGCCATTGGCATCGGACCTATTCCAGACTCCGCTGTAGAGGACATTGAGGAAGTGCTCGGAGTACCAATGTATCCTATGATATCGGGCTCCAATTCAACAGATATTGCAGCTCAATTGGCCCTCATGGATTGGGACTCCTCAGATGTTGCCGTCTTTGCTCTCGCAGAGGATATTCTGCCTCCACCCAGTGTCACTCCTGGCAATGACACCTTCACATTTCTGAACTCTGCACTAGCGCCCTATACGACAACAGTATCCGGCCCAGCAAACATCACATTCACGCCACATTCAACCGCAATGTGGCTGGAGGGAACAGTCGACTGGACCACTCAGGACCTATATCTTCATGAGCTCAAGGATCCGAACGGGAACGTCGTAGACTACTCTGTCGAATCTCAGGTCTTCTTCGAGCGAAGTCCTGCCTATGTTGGCACGATGGTTCCTCTTCACTTCTGGTATCCTAAGACGCTGGATGGCACCTGGACAATGACCGTCGAGAAGATTCTACCAGGCTCAAATTCCTTGGACTTTGAAGTCAAGTATCATCCTGGATTCTCGAGAACTGTCAATGTACCATCAAACGCCAAATGGCTGAATGCCAGCATAACGTGGGACAAGATTGCTACTGACCTTAATCTCGCCTTGGTGGACCCGACCGGTCGGCTAGTCCAGTGGGCTCCTGCAGGCAGCCTTCTGTCCGGTCCTGGCAATGAGCATGTTGAGATTCCTTATCCCATGCCGGGTCAGTGGACCATCATTATGGCTTGGATGGATGCCACTGACGAGGAGAACAACGTTAATCTCTCTTGGCAAATCTCAGCCCTTCCTTCCAATCTCCAGCCATATCTCGAGTCCGCGGCCAATGGAGCAGTTCTTGCATCTCTCTTGAACGCACCCCTGTTGTACGTTACAGAAGACTCTGTTCCAGAGTTCACGAAATGGGTCGCGCAAAGGTTGGGGGTCAACACGAGTTATCTTGTAGACCCAGCCAATATACATTCGTCCTCTCTTGAAACCGAACTAGATGCCTTTTCCTCAGTTGTTTCATTGGAGAACTACCCCCTATTGACTCAACAGATACGAGGGATATCTCAAGAGAACGATGTCGTCATTACAACCCCACGCGGAACAGGTGACGAGCTCTTCGCTCCTGCGGCATTCTCTGCGGCCGCCCACGGGGCACCTGTGTTCTCTCTCTGCGGTACTGACAATTCAATGACGACAAGAGCTGAGGAAACGTGGTTCCCATACTTGATAGGCCCGGAGATTGATGTCTATATAACAAGCAGATGGATAACTCGACGTGAGAACGGCTGGTACGATGAGAGAATACCGAACAGAAACTCAATGATGCAATCTGTGGATGACTTCGAGAGCTACCTAAGTGTGCGTGGCGCATACAACGTGAGCAGCCCACAGTCCGTGGTAATCCTATCCCCGCCAGAGCTGATCAAAGTCAGCTTTGACAGGTCTCTTCAGAGTCACTTTCGACCGGGTCGGATTCCGGCTGCGGGCTCTGCTCTTGCTTGTGTCATGGTCAACAGAGCAATTCACCATCGGTTCCTCTTCCGAACTGCAGAGGCAGCAGATGAGGCATTGCTCACCATGTATGCCTACACCGATGGCGCCTCATATCCCGACAATTTCTATGATACACACGTCATAAGCCAGATTGAGGATACGACTTCAGCTCTGGGGGCTGCAGGCTTCTCGACTGAGATGCATGTAGGATACAATGAGGTCTTCTCCGGAGTTGCAGCCCAGGTTGGACTTTGGTCAATGAGCACACACGGAACCCTCACAAGCGTTCCTATGGATCCACCCAGTAGACCTGGCGGGCTGGGGTTGTTCGCGCTAAGGGACACAGACGCCACCTGGGGTTTCGAGGAATCCGTGACCGTTAGAGAGAGTCCTGACGATTTCGACCAACTTGTGAATCCTGTGGCCTTTGAGGCAGAGAATGCCCACCACGTAATGAAGACTACAGACGAACTGGAAGCACAAATAGACAACATAGGTTCTCCAATTGTCATAATCACAGCCTGCCTTCTAGGTGGATCGAGGCTTCCAGTGATGCTCATGGAGCATGGGGCTGTTGGAGTTGTCGCATCTCCCAGGACTGTCTATTTCCAACCAGCGGGTCTTCTTTCGATTCTATTGGCTGAGAGCCTATGTGATGGCAACTCGACTGGCGCGGCTCTGAGTGACGGACTGGTGATAATGGCTCCAGACTATTCCGATCCACTTGTGGGACGTGACCCACGGGACTACGGAAACCAGCAGGTGTTGTATGGAGACCCTGAAGTCCATCTTTACTCTCCATCAACGTCACCCAGACTTGCAGCAGTCGACGCGGCCGCTACCAGCTATGATAGCCACAGTCCCGGCAATGGAGTTCCCGGAGTGGTAGGTCTTGGCTCATCCGACTACCTCCCAACTGTTTTCGAATCACTAGGAATTGAGTTTGATTACTATGAGGCGTCAAACCTAACCTACTTTGACAGACTGCTTCCGCTTCGGAGAGTCGTCATTGTAGAGCCGGGCACTCTTCCTACATTCTCTTCACAACTAGAAGTAACAGGGATGCTGGATAGCTATGTGCGGAATGGAGGCACGCTTGTCTTGATGGGTGCTTCTGGCGACTTGGACTGGCTGCCTTGGCCAATAGAATACGAAGCCACAGGGACTGGCTCCTCAATCGCGATTGTTGACGCAGGCCATCCCTTCATGTCATCGCCTAACACGCTCGGTGCGACCGTGGACTACCAGGGACATCTCTCATCAGTCTGGGGGAATCTCAGTGTACTGGCTACCGACGGCACCGATGCCGTGATAGCCGCTGGCGTTGTCGGCAAAGGGAAACTCGCCCTGACAACCACGCATCCGACCGGAGCGGCACGCAATGCGACGATTGAGAATGCTGTTCTGTGGAACACTATGCCCTCCCTGATCCTACGAAGCGTAATGCTGAATCAGGAGATAATCTGGGAGGGCGATAGAGTTGTCCTCACACTTGAGATAACGAATCGGGTCGGAGTCGGCATAGAATTGGTTCAGTTGCAGGCTTGGTTCAACGACACTTCAGTTTCAGTAGAAGAGGCTGGTTCGGGTATCTATACTATCACCCTTACCGAGGACTGGACGCGTGGACGCCTCGGTGATTTTGACTTGAAACTCTCTGGGGTAAAGTCGGGGTATGACTCGTTGTCAATTGTGCTTCTAGATCTTGTCTATATCAGAGCATTCCCATTGGTGCCTATACTGATAGTTGGTGGGGTGGTGGCGGTCATCTTGGTCGGATCGTTCTATATGCGGCGTAGGCGCGGTGGAGATCAGACTTCATGGAGGCGGGAGTCCGGCAAGACGAAGAAGGAACGGGAGCGACAAAGGAAAAAAGACGAGCGCTTCGATCCTAAGGAATACTTCGGTGTCTGAGAATTGCGCAAAAATCGTGCTCGCTGGCGCCTACAGTACAGGAAGCTTTTATAGCAACACGAGGCGACCTGAGTCTGATTGGACTGACTTGAGGCCCTAGAGATGTCCAGCCGCGTAGATACTATCAATAAGATCATTCGTGACTTCGAAACGGTGCCGGGGGTGGAGGGTGCAGCTCTCGTGTCACTCGATGGTCTTCCTATCTCCTCAGCCCTTCCCGAGAGCGAGCAGGAGACTGTTGCAGCAATCAGTGCCGCTATTGTATCGCTTGGAGAGAAGGCAACAAAGGAGCTTGAACGAGGAAGTCTGCTGGAGATCTACGTCAAAGGCGACAAAGGATATACACTCATGACCTCTGTTGGAGACCATGCGCTAATCCTGGTCCTTGCTAGACCTGATGCCCAACTGGGACTGATTTTCGTGGACATGAGGCGAATGGCCGAGACATTGCTTGACATACTGTAGAAACAGCAATCTACTATTCTTGGTCCGGAGCTTGGTTCACGACGTAGCCTTGACAATCGTGTTCACAATCTCCCTTGCTACATCTCTCTTCATTGAGAGTGGCACCTGCTTGACCAGACCTTTGGGCCCTACTATGAGGACCTGATTCGTTTCAGTGTCAAATGCAACGCCTTCTCGCGAAGCGTCGTTGGCGACCACTAGGTCACAGACTCCAGATTCAATCTTGGTCTTGGCCCTTTTCTCAAGCTCCTTGTCGGTGAC
>JBHLPB010000120.1:0-7689 GCA_048939905.1 Promethearchaeota archaeon | reverse complement strand
TTCCTTTTAAGAGAATCTCAGAGGAACGGCGTAGACCCTTGTTTGAGGGCGAATTTGGCTTCAGTTCGACAAATAGCCCTGCTCAAGGGGATGACTTAGAAATGTGGAAGCGAGGCTTGTAGTTACTATGCCGCCTCCAACTACTCGACTAGACCGAGTGCTAGGTTTTTATCCCTCCAATTGGAGTGCATTGTGAGGTCGACTAAAATCCAGAAGCTGACTTCTTGAGAGAGGGCTTCCATGCTGGAGAAGATTCTAACAGACAAGTTCAGAGAGATTCTGAAGCTTGTCTTTGCAGACATAAGCAATCAACAAGACCGACGGGATGAGGAAGAATTCTCAAAGGATGAAGCAAGAATCAAGGAGAAACTCCTCGACACAGTTGAGCCTTATCCTGCTGATACTATGCTTGATGAGGACTTCTTGGTAGCCGCAGTTGATGGGTCCGGTACTGATGGCCTTGTGCTGCTTGATGACATTAGAGTTCATCTCCTCAGCACCGCTACGGTCGTGCTTGACACAAACACTCGTGCTGAGAATCTGTTCAGTCCGATCTCTAGAGAAGTGCTCGAAGCCAGACTAGGAACTCAGCCTCATCTGGATGCCCATTGGCATTCTGGCGTTCGAAATGATGCACAGAAGAAGATGTCTGAAACCCTGGAGAATATCTATCCGTTGAAAGATATTGTGGACTTGATCTTGCCGTTCTTCCAAGACTTCTCAAGAAACCAGATGACCTCGATCTCTGATTTCACTGATACAGAGTACGAGAGGTATCTACCAGAACTGAGAGAGATGGAATCGCTCATATCAAGGGCACAGATTCTGACGAACACTGTAGTTCATGACGAGTTAAGAAAGGTCTCAGAGTATGCAGCTCTTCGGAATGTGCTGACTAGCGACTTGAATCCGCAATATCTGCTCCTCGATGGCGGACTGGCTGTCTTCATGCATTTGAGAAGAAAGTACCCTTCGATGCCCAGCGGCTTTATGCTAAGAGAACTCTGCACACTGGCGCGCAAGGAAGGCGTGGTACTTTGTGGAGTCAGCAAGAACCACACAATTCCTTTCGCTCATCGTATCGCCAAGATGGCCCAAGACGTGTTTGGAGATGGTGCGAAATGGTTCTGTCTTCTGCCGTCAAAGGAAGATCCCGGCGGGGGACTCCATATCACTGAAGACCGGACCTACATCCCACCTGTACTTGCTGTTCCATACCTCTTCAGTTTCTCAAGTGATAACAGACCCTCGCGGATCGACTTCGATAGAATCTGGTGGCTAGAAAACGTGTTCGTTCCAAACGACCCGGTAGCCACAAGGGAGAATGAGAAAGCCCTTTTCCGCGACATTGAGTTCATGTCAAGGGATGCAAGATGGTACGGCTATCCGGTGCCGCTAGCAATGGCACATGAGTCATGCAAGCTGAGCTACGAGGATCTGAGGCTAGCGCGTGAGATATGTCGAGATGTACGGATTGAGATGGGTCTAGAAAGGCGGAAGACTGACCCGCCAAGAGCAGACTACAACCTGTGAAAAAAACGATGTGATGAATGATGCTTGACAAGGACAAGCTCGGTGAGCTCTATGGAAAGGTTGGCGTGGGCAATCAGACCATGCTGGGAATCATGGGGAACAACCGTGACATAAGTGTCGGTGAGATATTCATGATATACTCTCAGCGTGACGGTCATGAGAGGGTCTTCTTCTTCAGAGTCCTTGGATTGGAGAACTACCTGCGCCAAGTTGATGATATCAGTAGGGTGGCGGGAACGCTGATGGTAGAAGGAGACTCGTACCTTTCAGGTATCGAACGGAATATGCTACTCTCGGTTGACGGTCGAATGCTAGGTTACGCTGAGGAGAAGAGAGGTGGATGGGAGTTTATGTCACCCAGGCGCCTGCCTGATCATCTGGCTGACGTGTATCGCCCGATTCCGGGAACATCGGATGTCCCAGTGAAACAGATGCTTGGCTCTCAGACGGACGGAGAAGTCTACGTAGGCGACCTACAGGTTGGAGAGGCAACACTGGATGTTCCCGTGATGATACCGTCCAAGTTCCTGCCCATGCACGTGGGCATCTTTGGTTCAACAGGAGCAGGGAAGAGCAACCTGATGATGGTTCTGATCAAGTCGATTATCGACTCCAATCTGGACGTTCTTCATGGCCAGAAAGACGTACAACCAATCTCAGCATTCTGCATTGACCCGCATGATGAGTTCGCCAAGGGTGTTGATAAGTACGGTATACAGGACATCATAGAGGCGATGGATCAGAACACGAGGACGGATGTGATTGGCGACTTCTACTACCTTACGACCCACAAGAAGGCGACCCCCAGAGAAGTCAAAAGGTATGCAAGAGAGATTCGTGTAAGATGGGACGAGATTCGGCCTCGAGATGTCTACTCCATATTCGAATTCACTCCTCAGATGGCCTCGTTCATCGACGCCCAATTCAATCTCAACAGGGAGAAGTGGATAGCAGAAATCCTTGACTTGAAGGAAGATCCTGATGGTACTCCGAAAGGAACGTTGCATGCAGTTCAACGTCGACTGAGATTCCTTGAACGCTCGCCCATCTTTGTGAAGGACGGCAGTTCGATTCTTGGCGACGTTTTTGCAGCGATGGAAACTGGTCGTATTCTAGTGGTGAATACCAGCCTCATGCGTGACACAGAACAGTTCCTTCTCACAACTGTTGTTACTCGAACGCTCTCAGATTTAAGGCGTGCACTCAAGAGCAGCGGCAATCCCTCAGACTTCGAACGCCAAGGACAGATGCGACTTCCGGGTCCATTCTTCACAAGTATCAAGACCAAGGCCAAAGCCTTCTATGGCAAGGGCGGCACTGGAGATAATGCATCCGTAAGAGACCCCCGAAATCTACCAGTCATTCTGGTGACTGTTGAAGAGGCTCCATCCATTTTGAATCCTGAACTTATGCGAGGTCGCTCAGTGTTCAAAGATATATCCCGCCAAGGACGCAAGTTCAATATGGGTCTCTTGGTCGTGAGTCAGCAGGTCAGTGTTCTTGACAATGTCATTCTGAGTCAGATGAACACAGAGGTAAACCTCCGACTAGGGAATGAGCGAGAGATTCGTGCTTGCATAGAGAATGCCAGTGTCAACATCTCTGGATTCGAGAATGAGTTCAGAGTCATGTCTAGAGGCGAAGCCCTCCTCACTGCATCATATCGAGAGATGCCACTACCTGTGCGGATACCGTTATTTGATACGGTGTTTGAGCAGGACAGAGGCAGGTACAAAGGAAAGATGTCCAAGAAAAGCGAAAAGCATGTTCTTTGAGGGATAATACTTGACCGTCCGGATTGCACACATCTCAGACACGCATTTGGGTGCTCGGCCCCGTCGAGGGGTCAAACACAATGTCTGGGGCGTGGAAATGCGGAGCCGGCTCTTGGAGAACGACTTCTACGAACGCTTTGCAGAACTGTTTGACCGAATCGGCGAATTGCACCCCCCTGCAGACCTGGTCATCCACTCCGGAGACCTCTACGACTCTCCCTGGGAAAACAACCCATCACAGCCACCTGTTGTTGCACAAGAAACCGCGATGAAGGTCCTTAAGGGCTTCATAGAGAAGACAGGGATTTCAGTGCTGATACTTGAGGGCAATCACGGACTCTACCGTTCTCTCAGAGTGTCTCTGCTGGACTCTCTAAAGCTCGCCGTACCTGGCTTAGACGTAGCGACACAGGTTGATTTGTTTCGTGCCTTCTCAAATGAAGAGCCCTTGATGTACTCATATCCAAAAGTGGATGTGTTCTGTTTCCCATTCATGGAAGAGTCAGTACTTGAAAGCACAGGACTGGTCAGTGACTTCAACGACTGGATTTCGAGTTATCAGACTCCGACGCCCAAGAAGGTCTCCGTAGGTGTGGCCCACGGAATGACTATTGACAGGTCTCTCCATAGTGGAATCTTCGACATGGGTTTTGACTACATCGCACTCGGGCATGACCATTCGCAGCACAAGCACGCTAAGAACGCCTGGTACGCTGGTTCACCAGAACGTTGGAGGTTTAACGAAACCCGTCATGAGAAGGGCTTCCTAGTCGTTGACATCGAACACAATAAGCAACCAGAAGTGACACCCGTCCATCTCGAATACGCTCGACCTGTCTACAACGAGAAGATGGCCATCGATCCTGATGATGATGAGCCGACACTCATTGAGAAGGTGGAGCACTGGCTTTCAGAGAGGGGACTCAAGACCACATGGGAACCGACGACATCGGCTCGAATTCGGCTGACATTCGAGGGTCAGGCCAAACGAGTTAGCGGATTTGAACTCAGCATGGCAATGGAGGCGTTGCGAACTAGGGTCTTGGCCCAAGATGCACAGTACAATGTTTCTCAGCTTGTGTGGAACATCCGACAGCCGGACATTGAACATAGCCCATCTGCATATCCTGAGATTGATTCAGAGTATCTAATTGAGGACCCAGAAGAGGATTTCCGAGCGTATCTTGAAACATTGGATGTCGATGAGCGATATGATGAGACGAAGTTGACAGAGATAGCTGTGAGAGCACTGAAGTTCTCCGTTAGTCGTAGTGACGAGAAACTGAGTCTTGAAACTTACGCGGAGGGTGAGGAGTGAAGCTTGTTAGTCTTGAGCTGAGGAACTTCAAACCCTTCAGGAATCTGAATCTTCCGGATGGAGATGGTGAGCTGCCTGGTGGACTCATCATTATACGTGGTGCCAATTCCACAGGCAAGTCTTCTCTCTTGGAGGCGATACTCTGGGCTCTATGGGGCCCCACTGCTATCGGGCTGACTAATGAAGAACTGATCAGCTTTGCTTCTTCATACTGTAGTGTCGACCTCGAGTTCGATGTCGCAGGAAGTCGCTACAAGGTGAAGCGTACCTATGATCCAGCAGATGGAATGAAGGTAATCCTCTCTAGATTTGAGAATGAATCTTGGCAGCGAATAGCTGACAAGAGTCAGAGTGTCGCCAGGACCTTGGAGGGCATTCTTAACCTTGAGCCCAGTCAGGCTCTCAATACACTTCTCGTGAAACAGGGAGAGGTGGCAGTCATCGCAGCTGCAACTCCCACGGTTCTTCGGGATTTGCTGGTGAGGGTCTACAACATTGACCTACTTGGTCAGATGACCAAACAACTGGAGAATCTGGAGAGCGATCTGACATCACAGACCAAAGCTCTTGAAGATGAGTTTAGGCCTCCCGAGATGATTCGCGAGCAGATTGAAGATGCTAAATCGAGAATCACACAGGAGCAAAGAGACCTAGAGGAAACGAAGCAGGAACGAACAAAGGCCCAGGAATTACTCAAATCGTTGCCAGAGCCCAAGACCTTGAAAACAGTCCGGAATCTAATAGAAGAACTCGAGAGAGCGGAACATGAGAACAATCAGAACATCAGACTCAGAGATAGAGAGTTGAAAGCTGCCGGTCTTGCTGATTCAAGTCCCAAGATCACACGCGCAAGAATTGCTTCGCTCAAAAAGGAGAGTCAACGACTTGAAAAGGAGAGACGCTCGGGTGAGGGGAAGCAGTCCCAGATCAATGTTGAGATTGGAAAGAGCAAAGGCATGATACAAGACCTGGAAGCAAAGATTGAGCAGCTACACATTCCGGCCGATTCGGAAGCCGGAGCGGGGATTGTGTGTCCAACTTGCCAGAGACCTCTCTCAGATGAAGAGAGTGCCGAACTGGTTGCTGAGTATAGGATAGCAATGAAGGACCATGAGCTGAGAATCGAAGAGTTGGAGAAGCAAAGAGAGTCTATTCCCAAACAACTCCGTGAGAAGGAGGAGCGACTAAGAGTCATCCCGAAGCTCATAGATGCAACAGAGAGAGTATTTGAACAAGAACGAGCCGTAAAGAGAACGGCGACTCAGGCTGAGAAGACTGCCAGAAGGCTTGGACAAGCCCTTGGCAGAATGGAAGTAGGAACAACTCAGAAACTACTGCAGAAACATGATGCTAGCAGTATTGATGATCTCCAGAACACGATTCTGAAGCTTCAGGAAACCCTCAATCATCTGAAGACTAGACATGAGTCTGCCAACAGGAGAATCAGGAACGAACGAGAGACTGTGAAGGCTCTGAAAGGCAAGGAGGCTGAGATGAGAGAGCTCGGAGCTAGAATCGAAGAGATGAAGGAACTCAAGAATCATGCTACTTACGTAAGACGGAAACTCGTCAGTGGATTCATTGCTGACTACGTATTTCAGAAACGACTGATTGGCATAATCAGAAAGGCCACCAATCAATACGTCAAATCCTTCACCAATGCACAATACACGTCTGTCGACCTAGAGCCCACACCGGCCAAAGGGAGGTCCGGAGCTGGTCTTGTTCTCAAGATCTGGGATGAACGGGATAAGGCGAATAAGAAGACATCTCAGCTCAGCTTCGGAGACCGGACAGCGATTAGCTTGGGTCTTAGACTTGGAATAAGCCGTACAATGAGTAGCATACGACCCTTCAGGGACAGCCCGTCGATATCACCACGTGTGCGATGTGTTCTTCTTGATGAGCCTCTGGGTGGCCTCGACAAGGGTCGCCGTACTTCAGTCGTCAGGAACCTCGTGAACGATGAGAGCTTTGAACAGATATTCCTGATTACTCATACTGATATCCAGGGCTGGGAGGGTGTTCCTGTCATAGAAGTCAACAAAACTGGTGCCACAAGTACAGCCGTCTTGTCTGAATAACAGATGGCTGAAGGCAGCCTCGCCAAAGATGTGCACTCTCTTGTCGATGAGGAGAAATATTAGGGAGTGACTCCGAAGACGATTCGTTATGGACATGGCGGAGACTAAGAGGCGGGTTCTGCGCTTCTTCATTGAGTATGGAATACTTCTACTGATTCTCATTGTAGGCCTGGCCATATGGGTACCTATATTCAGTCTGTCCCTGCAAGGATACCTCAGCGAAGATCTTTGGATCAATTGGGATGTCTGGTTAGGCAACACTCCTGGGCAGTTTGACGTATTCGGTTTCACAGTCAACTACCAGCTTGAGGGCTACACTGACTACACCTATTTCTATGTCCACTGGGGAAACAACATCCTAAGCGGCGTGATGCCATACTGTGATGAATTTGGTCACATTATCCTCGATGGCTATGAGAACAACAATGGTCTCTATATCTTCCCGCCTCTCACAGCTGTGTTCTACGGGCTCGGTGTCTGGATAGTACCAGACAACTGGGGAATAGCCCTTCTCTTAGCTGCCCTTGGCTTCTTGACCGTGTTTCCAGTATTTGGTCTAGGCAAAGAGCTGTCTGGCAACAGGCACGTAGGCGAAGTTGCGGCGTTTACCTACCTGCTGGCCCCAAATGTTCTCTTCCATATCACTTATCTCTGGACCAACCCCCCTCCCTTCATTTTCTTCTTCTTCTCTGGCTTCTACATGCTTGTGCGCGGAAAACGTCATACAGGAACCTTACTGATAGTAACGGCGGCTCTCTTCAAGCAGACTGCATGGTTCTTGGGGATTCCGTTGGTCGTCTATCTTCTTATGAAGCCCCGGACACCATCGGCTACATCTGACGCAGAGAAGGAGTCACAGGATGAAACAGCTGACAAGGACAAAAGCGAAGATCAGGAAGCGGGCCAAGATGCCAAGCCCGATCGTCTACAACGCCTTATTGACTATGCTTCGGAATACCTAGACTTGCGCGGGTTTCTC
>JBHLPB010000119.1:0-7732 GCA_048939905.1 Promethearchaeota archaeon | reverse complement strand
GTACATTTGGACTGCTCCACCTGCTTCAAGCATCTCCTGCATAAGCACCGGGAATGGCTCTCCAGACAGTATTTTCGAGCCGTCTATGGTGAGCTTGCCCTCCTTGAAGTCTATTGTGACCAGGGCACCATCCTCAATCTCTGCGGTTATCCCGGGTGCAACCATGAGCGGCAGACCGATGTTGAACCCGTTGCGATAGAAGATACGGGCAAACGACTCTGCGACAACACAACCGATACCAAGTGTCTTTAGAACCGCAGGTGCCTCCTCTCTAGAAGAGCCCCCGCCGAAGTTCCTTCCTGCGACGACAATGTCATTGGGTTTTACCTCCTTTGCGAACTCTGGTTTCGGTATCTCAAAGGTATGCTTCGCCATCTCGGAGTAGTCAAGCATTGTGAGGTATCGTCCTTGGATAATCAAATCCGTGTTGATGTCGTCACCAAACACCCACGCTCTGCCAGAGATACTCTTCAGGTTTCACACGCTCCTCGGGTCTGATATCATGCCGCGCAATGCACTTGCTGCCACCGTTGCTGGTGACGCAAGGTAGACCAATGAGTCAGGATGTCCCATGCGTCCTCTGAAGTTGCGATTTGTGCTGGACACACAGACTTCACCTGGACCCAAGACACCAAGGCCTCCACCGATACAGGCTCCACACGTTGAGTTCGTCACCACCCCTCCTGCCTTGACTAGGGTCTCCACGACTCCGGTCTTCACGGCCTCCATATACACTTCCGTGCTCGCCGGGGTGATGATGAACCTTGTATCAGGATGAATCTTCTTCCCACTCACTATCCTGGCCGCGGCGACCAAGTCCTCCAACCTTCCGTTTGTGCAAGATCCAATGAAAGCCTGGTCAATTCGAGTACCTTCAACCTCCGAGACCGGTCTTCCGTTGTTAGGGCTATGGGGAGTAGCTACGATGGGTTCCAATGGATTCTTCTCCAAGTCGATAGTGATTCGGTCTACATACTCAGCATCCGGACCTGGTTCCACGGGGGACCATTTGGTGTCAGGAACGTGAGTCTTCATCCACTTTCGTACCGGCTCGTTGACAGTCATGAGGGTGCATTTCGCTCCTGACTCCACGCCCATGTTGCACATTGTCATTCTGGATTCTACGGACATCGAATCAATCACAGGACCATGAATCTCAATAGACTGGTAGTTCGCTCCGTCTGATCCAAGATCGCCAATGATCCTTAGGATGAGGTCCTTGCTCATGACCATGTTGGGAATCTTGCCCTGAACATCAATCCGTATCGAATGAGGAACCCGAAACCAATTCTCTCCAGTAGCAGCAATGAGTGCGCAATCAGTAGATGCAAGACCTGTGGAGAACGAATTGAAAGCTCCGTAGGTTGTTGTATGCGAATCGGAGCCCACAATGAGGTCTCCTGGCTTGACAAGACCCAACTCGGGGAGCACTTGGTGTGCAATCCCGCAGTTGACATCGCAGAAGTGAGTTATCCCATGGTCTTTGACGAAGCGTCTGCTCTTAATGTGCATCTCAGCACTCTTTGTATCAGACGCAGGGGCCCAATGATCATTCACGACTAGGATACGATCAGGGTCCCAAACCTTCTCAACACCCATGTCTTCCAAGATAGGTATGATTCGTGTCAATGCCTCGTTAACCATCAAGAAATCGACCTTTGCGACAACTATGTCACCTGCCGATGCGTTTCCTCCTTCGGTATGGTTCCCTAAGATCTTCTCCGCGAGAGTCTTACTCACCATTATCACCTCTCAGAGCTAATCTTCTTCATTGATTTGAGTATAGCATCGACAACCATCCTTGTTGATGACGGAGTGATATCCCTCCATTGACCCAGGCAGATATCAGGGGTACGTGTCTTTCCTTCTCTGAGAACTGATGCTACAGCCTCTCTGACTAGATCTGCCGCAGCAATGCAGTGTTTGTCGCTGCGCTTCGTGCCGAGCCAGTCATACATCATGGCGACTGAGAGAATGGATGCAATCGGGTTAGCCTTGTTCTGTCCCTCTATGTCAGGTGCGGATCCGTGGACCGGCTCAAACATCGCGTGCTTGTTTCCGATATTCCCTGATGGTGCCATCCCCAGCCCCCCTTGAATTCCACCTCCCAAGTCGGTGATTATGTCACCGAACATGTTGGGCGCTACTACCACATCATAGAACTCCGGCTTCATCAGGGCCCATAGAGCCCAAGCATCAACATATGCGTAGTCTGGCTCAATCTTCGGATATCTTGCTGCAGTTTCCTCAAAGACCTTCCTGAAAAGCTGACACCCCGCAAGTAGATTGCTCTTGTCCACACATGTGACCCGCTTCTTCCCGTCTGATGGTGCTCCGCTTCGAGTGTCTGCCAATCGAAAGGAGTAGTCAATAACTCGCTCAGCTCCTTTTCGAGAGATTAGGCGCAGGTCGACAGCCAGCTCAGTTTCACTTCCCTCCGCTAGAGTTCCCCTTGCAGGTACATAGAGGCCCTCAGTATTCTCGCGCACTATCACCATGTCTATCTCTTCATGGCTCTTCTCTCCGAGTGGCGTCGGTACACCCTCGTACAGCTTCACAGGTCTCGTGTTCGCATACAACTCTAGGTTGAGTCTGAGTCCAATGACAATGTTGTACCCAGCATGGTTTCCATCAGGCAATCTCACAGGTTTCCCGTCCGAAGCAATTGCCCCTACAGCGCCGAAGAGGATTGCGTCAGCCTCATTCTTTGTGAAGATCTCTCCCTCCTCCGACCATTCTCTACCTTTTCTCTCATAGTACTCGCCACCACACTCGAAAGTGATGTCCTCAATAGTGATGCCTCCCACAGCATCCTTGGCCGCATGCATCACACGTACGGCCTCTGGGATGACCTCCCTCCCAATACCATCACCTGGTAGAACCGAGATCTTGTACTTCGGCATCCCTACCACCTAGAAAGAACCCAGCCATCCCAGGTCGTTGCCCCTGTCATCCAAGAGATTCACCATTGTGTCCATTCGTTCTCCATCAACATACCGTATCTTTGCCCGGATAGTGAAGGGTCTCTTGCATTTATCACATTCTACTATCCAGTCTTCAACTACGGGCTCGAGTCCTCTGCCAGCAATCTCAGCTGGTTCTCTCTTCATCTCCAGCAATGTAAGTTCCTTGCTGTCACAGGCGTACGTGCATTCCTTCAGAGGAATACCCTCCATTCCTCTTCTACCAAGTGCGACGAATACTTCATCTGGCAGATCATCCAACGATGGAGCATCTGGCATTTCTCAACAATCCGAGAGTGAGGGTCTCATTCATTCGAATAAATGAAATGGTTTGACATTCCTTGGACCTTCCACCGCTAAACATTAATGCGTGAAGCTGGAGCCTGGGTCTATGCATCTTGTCTCGTATTCCAAGGACGACAAGAAATCAATAGGTGTCGAATTACCGGGGGGACTTCTGGATCTCCCTTCAGCTGCTGCACATTTCGGTGTCGAACATAGAGTACACGGATACAGTTTCCCTGTTGCGATGATCGACCTACTGAGATGGACTGACGGGATTGAAACAGTCAAGCAACTTCTCGACACATACAGTCAAACTCCCCCTGAGAAGCGACCAGAACTTGTTCCGAAGGATGAACTAAGTTTAGTGGCTCCAATTCCTCGCCCCGGGAAGATAATCGGGCTGGGTCTTAACTATCGAGACCATGCTGAGGAAACAGGTGAGAGCGTTCCTGAGTTCCCTCCCATATTTGCGAAGTTCCCATCAAGCGTCACCAATCCTGACGACGATATACCCATTCCAGGGGTGACGAGGAGGCTCGATTGGGAGGTAGAGCTCGGTGTCGTGATCGGCAGGACATGTAAGGAGGTTTCAGTGAACGAGGCTCTTGCTTACGTTGCGGGATATACCATCATCAACGATGTGAGCGCTCGGGATCTTCAGAAGGATGACGGTCAATGGATTCGAGGCAAGTCACTAGATGGTCTGTGCCCAATGGGACCATGCATCGTTACGACAGATGAGCTTGGCGACGCCTCCAACCTCAAACTCCAGACTAGAATTAACGGTGTCCTAAAACAGGATTCCAGCACCTCCTATCTGCTACACAATGTTCCCCAGGTGGTGTCTTACCTCTCCCAGTCGTTCACACTAGAACCGGGAGATGTGATTACAACTGGCACGCCTTCAGGAGTTGGATTTGTGCGAAACCCTCCGGAGTACCTTCAAGATGGTGATGAGATGGAGCTGTACATAGAAGGGATAGGATACCTTCGAAACACGATTGTGGCGGGGAAGTAGACCTAGTGACTGCCTCGAGTAACTCTGTTTCATTTTTCCCTACTGACAATGTCTCCCCTAGGAATCTGACTTCTTCTGGTTCTGACCCCTCTCAGCCATTGCCAGACGGTCCCTTGAAACGCGTATCCACTGCTTGACGAGCTCTCCCAGTGCAGGGTTAAGTTCTACAGCGAGTTCTGCATATGCTATCGCACGTTCGTCTTCACCTTCGATGAAATGTGCATTCGCTTTGTTGTAGAATGCTTCAGCATAGTCAGGCTTCAGTGCAACAGCTGTAGTGTACGCCTCTATCGCCTTCCTGCCGTCCCCCAGACGCGATTCCGCATTTCCTAGGTTGTTCCAAGCCTCGGGGTCGCTAGGATTGATGTCCAGTGCCTTCTCGTAGCATTCCTTTGCACTCTTGAAATCTCCCATGTCGTAGAAGACTGTGCCCTTGTTGAACCACACCTCAAAGATCATGTTGTCGATAGCCAGGGCTTCGTCATATGCCTCGATTGCTTCAGCATGCTTTCCTGAGGACGCGAGCGCAAGTCCAAGATTGTACCACCCTTCAATCGAACTTGAGTTGTCTCTTACGAACTCACGCAGGATATCAACTGCCTCTTTGTAGAGATTTGCCTCAATGAGGTCAATCGCACGCTGAAGCGGCCTTTTCTTCTCGGTGTTCAATATCCGACCATTCCTTCGTTACTTGGCTTTCCTCGCAAACAGTCGGGCAGCGATGGTACACAAGACTCCTGCACCGCTCGTTGTCGTAGCGAATGCCTTCAACCAATCGTACGCCACACCTAGACCAGTCGTATAGGCGAGCGTCCCAATCTGAATGACAAGCCCAAATATCCCCATCCCGGCACCTAGCCCAATGAGAATCTTGCCAGTGGTGACTCTGTCAATTGTCAGTAGAAATCCACCGATGATCACTATGTTGCCTCCTAGTGAGGCAAGCCCTCCAAGTGCAAACCTAATGATCTCCAGGGTTTCAAGGAATGGTTGTAGCTCCGGGATTGAGGCGACAATCACAGCAATAGTGTCCAAGAAACCGACATCTCCGGCGGCACTCGATATGATGAGCATGAGACCACCGGCAACACTCAGAAGAAATGGAATCCTGTTCTTCATTGCAATATCTCCTTATCCACTGTCTTGCCGAGAGCGATTGTAGGACGATTTTGCCATCTGTCTTGCCGCGATGCTCAGGAGAATACCTAGACCACTAGTTGTCATTGCAAACCCTACGAAGAGGTCAAGGACTACTCCAAAGTCTATTGTGTAAGCAATCTGTGCAAAGTGAATAATCAGGCCAATGAGGCCCATACCGGCTCCGATCCCTATCACAAACTTTCCGGTGCCTACTCTGCCAGTCGTCAACAGGAACCCCCCAGCCACAACAGCGATGCCGCCTAGGGCGGCAAGTGCAGCCAGAATATAGACAAAGAGAATGAGAATCTCCACAAATGGTGCAAGCTCAGGAATTGATGATAGGATTAGTGCAATTGTGCCGATGATGCCAATGCTGCCTGTTGCTGACGCAATCCATAGCAGGATTCCACCAATAAGGCTTAGCAAGAGGGGAACCTTATTGTCCAAACAATCACCGCTTGTGTGGTTGCTGATGCGGCCTATATTTCTATTTGGAAGCCAACTCACTAGAGCCTGATTGACCGCGGAACGCGCTTGTCATACAAGGTCGCAGTTTGTAGACCGCTCTCCTGTAGGATTATCAGGGCGCGGTCAATTCCGCTGCCTACTTCTTCCGGGTTGTGAGCGTCAGAACCTACAGTAACAGTGTCAATTCCTCTTCTCAGAAGAGCCTTGACTAGCGATGCTGCAGGCATGGGTTCTTTCAGCCCTTTGCGCCATGAAGACGTATTGACTTCAAAGCCCACCCCGTGGGTCTTCATGCTGCGTGACAGCTCTACGATGTGTGGTTCCCACAACGCATGGATGTCTTCACCGTAGTACTCCTCACCGTATCTTCTGTAGATATCAAGATGCCCGACTATATCAAAGAGACCGGCCCCAAGGGAGTCCATGATTAGGCCGTAGTAGTGATTACCGAGCTCGTCAAGAGTGTACCTTCGGAAGATTTCTATTGCCTCCTCCTTGAGAGAGATGGCCTTGTGATCAACCAGATGTACTGAACCAATGACAAGGTCGAAATCCGCACTGTGGAAAACCTCAGGGAGCTGTTCCACGACCCCCGGATAGAGATCCACTTCTACTCCGAGTTTCACCTCCAGGTTCTGCTCTTTGAAAACGTCACCCGTGGTTCTTATGCTCGACTCGTAGTCCTCTAACCAGTCTGGTGAGTCTATGTTGACCTTCTCTCCATGGACCATCACGAAATCCTCTTGTCTTACCGGATCTGAGTCCAGATGAGTCGTGAAACAGACCTCTCGAAGTCCCATCTGAACAGCCGCTTCACAGAATTCTTCCACCGACCCGCTTGCATCAGCTGAGTACGATGGGTGGATGTGATAGTCAATCATCGTTGTCCTGGTTTCAAGACCATACATTTGACGTTACCTACTGGTCCATTCTCGTACTAATGTGTCACACCTTGGCATCAATCTGGAACCCGGATGAGTTCGAGCGCGATTGAGGTGTCCCTCTTTGGTTCCTTCTCTTCTTTCAACAAAGCTGCGAATATCGTAGCCAGACCAGTGGTCACAACTAGGAACACAATTGACATTGGTAGACCGTAGACATCTCCAATCCAACCAAAGACAATCGGAGACAACGATCCTGGTATCGCACCAACTGAGAACAATAGACCAAATGCCAGTCCCTGTGACTGCTTCGGCACGACTTCAGTCTGATATGCCGTATTGGGCGGAACTCCTAGAAAGAAGAAGAAACCTATTGCAATGAGAACCAATAGGAGTCCGGCTTGGCTCAATGAGGCATTGAGTAGTAGCAGGAACGGGGTTGACACTCCAGTAGACACAATGAGAAATGGAACACGTCTCCCAACTCTGTCCGATAAGGGTGCAGATACAATCTCTCCGACAAGCCCAGCTACAAGCATCACAGTCGTGAAGGAACCTGCCAAGATTGGGTCGTATGAGTACTCGCTCTCTACAAGGTATAGAGGCATCAGGAGAGTGGTGCAGCGGAACGACATGCCTCTGAGGGCCATCAAGACGACCAGTAATGCAAAGTTACGCGTCCATCCGTCGGGGCCATCTCCTCCTACGTGGCCCATTTCCTCATCGAAATGCTCCCTACGTGAATACACCATGAGTGCGGTCACTGGAACAAACAGGGCAAAACCTGCCAGGGAAAGCAAGACAAATGACTCCCTCCAACCCCCGAATATGACGAGCAGAGTGACACCAAGGAATGGTATAATAGCCATTCCCACAAGTCCACCTATAGCTTGGATTCCGGTTGCTGTCGCCCTGGACTTCTTCGGAAACTTCTCGGCCAGAGCAGGAAAGACACTCGGATGGTATCCTGATGCCCC
>JBHLPB010000118.1:0-7787 GCA_048939905.1 Promethearchaeota archaeon | reverse complement strand
CGTGAATCGCTTGAACGGACTCGATGGCACTGCTCCTGCCCATCGTTAACCGCATAATACCTTTGACAAACCATTCCGGTGCACTGAATAGCTCTCTGAAACTGACAATCATGTGAGATTGCTCTCTATCTATGAGAATGGGGGCCTGGGCCTCAACATATGGCGTTGCTTCTTCCGAGGCCCAAATCTCTGCCTGGAAGCGGTCCACAAGAACACGGTCACCCGCGATGTGGTCTATGTGCCCATGAGTATGGACACAATGAACCGATTGTCGTTTCTCGTTCACAAGACTATCCACGATGTGTAGCAGATGCTGTCTGGCTGCATTACCTCCACTATCTATCAAGGTGACTCCTTCATCTCCCAAGAGGAATACGACGTTCCCAGATCTCCTCCAGCTAGCGAATCGTGCACGTGGCGCAGTGTACAGCAGTACGTCGTGGGAAACTTCACTGAGATGTTCACTGAATGTCATCGATCTTGCGTACGGCACTTATGTGGCGCTATTGTTTGTTTGGGTACAGAAGAAATCAATCGGTAACAACTAGTGTGAATGGCCATGTAGATTCTCATTCGGCAACGAGAAGGTGAAGAGCCTCACATACTCAATTCCAGACAAACCACCCAACCTACTGGCCAACTTCTCAATCCCTTTCCTCGTGCCTCTTACAGCCAGAACCTCCAAACAGTGAGAGTCAGTAAGATGAATGTGGACGGTCGTAACGACGTGTGCCTCCGCGTCATGCTGTGCCCTCATCAGGTCAGCCATTAGTCGAGGCTTATGTTCGTATACGATGTTTATAGCTGCAGTAGTTCCCTCTTGCTCTGTTTCCCACTCATACTGCGAGATGAAGCCGCGCATGGCATCTCTTACTGCCTCGGATCTACCCACATACCCTCTACTCTCGACAACATCGTCGAATCGCCTCAGAAGGTCCTCCGGAATAGATACTCCGAAGCGCTTCAGTTTCACTTGGTCCGCCAACTTGGTGCCTCCATTGAGTCATGACACGAATTGAATGACAAGTAACACGAATTGCTGAAAAGTAACACACTTAAGGTATTCGGATGCAGCTAGTTCTGGAGAGAGAAGGTTGCACGTTCCTGACGGGATAATTCCACTGTGGCTTCAAATCATCCTATTCGTCGCCAGTGGACTTGCCATTGCGGCTTCCATCAGGGTCGTGAACAAGCGATTTGATGACAGACTGGTACCCTATATGGGGGTGCTCGCTGCTGTGATATTCGCGGCACAGCTTGTGAATTTCCCAGTCCCGCCATTCTCCAGCGGCCACCTTGTTGGATCAACTCTTCTGGCAGTCATGGTAGGACCATGGGTGGCGGCATTGATTATGGCTCTAGTCCTGTTCGTTCAAGCTCTGTACGGAGACGGTGGGATTCTCACTTTTGGACTGAACTACTTCAACATGGGCGTGTTCTCCGTCTTTCTGGGCTACGGACTGGGTCTGCTCCTTTACAGATCGACATCGAAACTCATGGACAGGAGAAAGGCCGTACTCCTGTCTGCTGGTGTTGCGTCCTTCATTGTTACAGTGAGCGCCGCGTTTGTTTTGGGAATACAGCTTCTGAGCGTAGTCGGATTTGGTCAGGCGGCCCTGTTCGCCATTACATCTGTGCACGTCTTCATTGGAATCGGTGAAGCATTACTCACTACCATCATTCTACTGTACTTTGTCAAGGCAAAGCCTGGTCTTGTGTCATTCATCCGCGAGGAAGGCTCACAAGAGAGTACATTCGGCCCATCCCGGACTACAACAGATGAAGATGCAGATGTTACCTCTTCTCCTGAGCACGAAAGACCGCTCAGACCACTGGTGTTCACTGCCGTGGTCACAATTGCTTTGGTTTCCTTTGTTATCCTTGCTGGACTAGCTTCCGGTAACCCTGACGGTTTTGAGTGGGCCCTGTTTGAGTTCGCCGGGGTGCCAGAACCGGACGTTGGCTTTCCTGGCCTTTGGCTTACAATTGGAGAGGGGCCAGTCGTAGATGTGGTCACAGGATCAATAGGGATTCTGGCAGTATTGGGTCTGGGAATCCTAGTGTTTCGCAGAGCCACCCAAGAATCTCATCACGAAGGTCATCAGACAGGAAAGTTCCTGCTGCCATTTGCGGAGGGCAAGAAACCTCCAGCACCTTTCTCGCCAGCGGGAATGATGGTCGCTGCAATGGCCCTTGCCGTTGTTATCACGATTCAAACAGGCATTCTCACGTTGACCATCCTGATTATCATGATTCTGGGTACCGGGATCATGTCCGGCACTAGGTGGAGAAGAGTAGTCTCAATGGCTGCAAAGTTCGAGTTGATTATCCTCTTCTGGCTGGTTCTAGAGCCATTCCTCTATGGGAGTACCGTGATACTAACACTCCAGTTACCATGGGGCCCAGTCTATGCGTACTGGGAGGGTCTGGTGTTGGGACTTGCTATTGGACTGCGAATGTTTGCTATCCTCCTCGCGTTCCTAGCCATCTTGTCCCACATGACACTGAATGAATTCATTGGCGGCTTGAAGACGCTCCGAGTTCCGACTGCAATTCTTGGCTCTCTTTTGGTGATGTTCAGATATGTTCCGCTCTTCATTGAGGAGCGGTCCCGAATGCAAGATGCACAGTTGTTACGTGGATATGACCGGGGCACAGGATTGACCCGTCTTCGTTCAACTGGCTATCTCGTTGGTACGACCATAGACAGGGCCTTTGACCGTAGCACTAGAGTGTACGAGTCTATGACTCTGAGGGGCTTTGGTAGAGGCATGATGATATCAAGTGGGGGGTTCCGTCGGTCAGACTCTATCTTGCCTGTTCTTCTCTTCTCGCTAGTCATGGCGATAATCTTCCTGCTACCCCCTATCTTGGAGGCGATTTTGATATGACATGTGCAATAGATGTCAATAAGGTGAATTTCAGATACGATGAGTTTAGGATAGAAGATGTCGATTTTCAGCTACACGTAGGCGAGCAGAAGGCTGTAGTGGGCCAAAACGGTTCAGGAAAGACAACCCTGTTCAAGCTCATCGTCGGACTGCTGGAGCCCAGTTCAGGTGAGGTCTATGTTTATGACAGGAGAGTGACACCTGAGATTCTCTGGGAGGTTCGGCAGGACATCGGTTTCCTATTCCAGAATCCGGACGACCAGCTATTCGCTCCAACAGTATGGGAGGATGTCGCCTTCGGTCCCTCCAATCTTGGCCTGTCTGAGGAAGAGGTCGCAAAGAGAGTGGACTGGGCCCTTGAAACTGTGAAGATGAGCGATTTTCTTGAGCGCCCGGTAAACGAGATGAGTCATGGTCAGGCCAAGAGAGTTGCACTAGCTGGTATCATCGCCATGAGGCCGTCCATACTGATTCTTGATGAGCCATTTGCGGGTCTTGATTTCGATATGGTCTCCAGTATGGTTGACATCATCAAAGAGCTTAGACAAGAAGGCCTCAGCATTCTCTACACCACACATAATCGGTTCTTCCTCGAGAACTGGGCGGATTCGGTCGCCGTCTTGGATCAGGGTCGAGTGATATTCGACGGTGCGGTGAGCGAGGCACTGTCGACTCAGTCTGTGATTGAAAGAATGGGTGACTGGGCAGGTCTGAGAAGGCGAATGGCAAAAGCGAGAGTCTACGGCTGAGTCTGACTACATCGAATGAATGATTCATAAGCTGATTCCTAGAGTTCATTCTGGTCAGTCGTCTGACTGACACCTGACCAGGTGAGTGATCCAAATGACATCCTTTGATACGATAGAAGTCCGACCCGTGGCAGTCGTGAAAAGAGAACGCACAGACGAGAATGAACGCGATCGAAGTCTCGTTTCCAGAGTTGTGTTCAGAGAGGAGATGACACCGGGACTTATGGGAATTGAGGACTTCTCACACATCTACGTCATATTCTGGATGCATCAGGTGAGCGACTCACACAAGACACTCATTCATCCCGGGAAATCCTCGGATGAACCAGTAGGCATATTCGCTACTAGGGCACCAATTCACCCCAATCCAATTGGACAGACAGTCGTAGAGCTGGTGAAACGTGATAAGAACACACTCTGGGTCCGAGGCCTCGATGCCCTTCACGACACGCCAGTCCTTGATGTCAAACCCTATCCTGATTGGACCGATGGCCGTTTCAAGATTGTCTTAGACTTTAGAGTTCCCAATTGGCTGCAAGAGCTGATAGAGGAATGATTGCCAGAACAAGGGCCTTCTTCTTCAGCCTCCCGAAAAGATAAAAAGAAGAGTCTCGGCTCGGCCTATTCTAGTTACGTTCTCGTAGACTGCGGAGGTTGCCAAGCCAGGTCAAAGGCGCAGGGCTCAGGTCCCTGTCTCGTAGGGGTTCGCGAGTTCGAATCTCGCCCTCCGCACCATTCTCTACCTTCTTCCTGCGTTTCTGTTTGCGTATCACTGATCTGGGACCGGCATGAGAAACGTGCTGTCGATTCTCTCAATACCCCTTAGGTTCTCAAGCTCCTCGGTAATGAAGTAGCTAAAATCCTCCATGCTTTTTGCTCGAACTATGCAGATAACGTTGGCTGGGCCAGAGGTCCAATGGACCTCCGTGACCTGAATCTCCCGCTCATCTCCTGATTCGTATCCCGAGAGCTTGTGATAGATCTCTCTAGATGCTCCCGCCCATGAAGAGATTTGAAGCAAGACCTGGACATCGTACCCCATCTTGCGCCAGTCAACATCAACTGTGTAACGCCGTATGATGCCGTCATCTAGGAGCCGTTCCATCCTATTGCGAACAGAGCTCGCGCTGAGTTTGACCTGCCTGCCGATGTCCCGTAAAGGACTTCTGGCATTATCGGCCAGGACCTTGATTATGTTCTTGTCGTGGCCATCTCTCTTCTCTGTTGACCCCAACTAGTACCATCTCCTAAAATCTAGAGCAATCTGCATGTGGTCAGAAATAAACTATAGGTCTGCGAGGTCGCAGACGCGCCGGTCCTTCCTTGACATTAACAGTCTACTTGACTCTGGTGATCACACGCGTACCCATGACGTCCCAGACTTCAACCTCAGCATTGAGTTGTATCTTGGCAGCCATCTCTTCATCAGACGGTCTGACCACTTCATATGTTTCGTACGGCTCTCCTGTGTCCATGAGGCTTAGCGTTTCACCCATGTCGGCAATGATAGTGGCGCTTCTCTTGTCAATCAGAGGAACATCCACCATGCGGTCGGCTGGCATGATGACGTTTCTTTTTCTGTTATCGAAGAATCCGATAGCGGTAATGTTGGCCTTTGCTGCTCCATGTTTCCCCGGCTTGGACTTCTCAATTGACACAATTCTGCATGGCTCATCTTCAATCAGGAAGTAGCTTCCGGGTTTCAGGCTCTTTACGACTGTCTTCTTAATGCTCAAGATGTATCACCACGTCATCCTAGGGCGGTCGAGCTCACACACCCTCTGAGTCATCTAAATACTTTGCGGGATGCGCCAATGATGTCTATACGGGAATAACAACAAGAGTAAAAGGGAGACGTACTCTGAGGCACTCGGACGTGCTGAGCTTGATAGTGGAGAAGCCACAGATCCTGACAGACAGAAGATCAGTCGGACTTGTATGCAAGCCTGGAAGACCAGAGGCTGATCAGGCGGCAAATAGGATTGCGGAGTTCATGGGTTCTCAAGATATCCGCGTAGTGGTAGACCCCGGCTCGTGCGGCGTATCCAGCGAACGTGCCGACCCAACACCGATCGAGGAGATGGATGTTGACTTTGTGGTCACAGTGGGTGGAGATGGGACAATCCTCTACACACTATCAAGGATGAAAGATCGAGAAATCCCTCTCTTCTGTATAAATCGGGGAAGTGTTGGCTTTCTCACTGAAACAAGCACAACGACAGCAATCACTGCACTGGAGAAGGTAATCGAGAACGAATGTGTGATAGAACACAACGTGAACATCGCATCAGGCGTTGGTGAACGACAGTTTGAAGAAGCCCTGAACGAGGTATACGTAGTATCGAAGATGCCTGGTCGACTACTGACTTTCCAGGTTCATATTGATGGTGTGCGTATAGACTACGGGCGGGCAGATGGGGCAATGGTGTCCACGCCCTGTGGATCCACTGCATATGCGCTTGCTGCAGGAGGTTCGATCCTCTCTCCTGATGTCAATGGATTCATCTTCGTGCCTGTGTGCCCTCCTAGATTCGAGCTGAAATCGGTAGTTGTTCCTGACAGTTGTGTAATTGAACTTGAGCTAGTGAAGCCAGGGACTCCCGGCTTGGCAGTGATTGATGGCCAGACGACGTGGGATATCGGACCATCTGAGAAAGTATGGATCAAGAAGGCGGATTGCGTGAGTAAGTTTATCCGATTGTACGATAACTACTGGGATCGCGTCAACACAAGACTTGTACCCCGGACACTATAGGTGACACTCTATTGACTATCTATGTTCTGGATGCCGCGGCGTTGTTCTCACAGTGGACACTCCAGAATCCTGACAGCTCACTTCTTACGACTCCCTCCGTACTGAATGAGCTGGTCAATAGACCGAGTCAGGAGCGCGCGCAACGTCTCATATCGACTGACCGTCTAAGAGTCGAGGCTCCGGGCCCCAAACATGTGAAGGCAGTCAAGAAGGCTGCAGAGCACACGGGTGATTTGGGTGTCCTCTCTAAAGTCGATACTGAGCTGATTGCACTTGCACTTCAAGAGAAAGAACGGAACAAAAGGGTGACCGTCGTGTCCACGGATTTGTCTGTCCTCAACACAGCGGCGTTACTGGGGATTAGTATTCTGGATCCGGGTAAGCGAATGAAGCACCTGGTAAGGTGGCGGTTGAAATGCCCAGCCTGCGATCATGAGGAGGATTTCGTTGCCGTACGGATGGAATGTCCGGTGTGCGGTACGGAGATGAAACGGAAGGCTGGCGACAAGCGAAATATGCGCTGACCTACAGTATTACTCAGGTCATACTACTTGTTTAATGGACTCCAAGAGAGGAGTCTAGCGGAGGCATCTCCAATTGACACGTGAATCAGCGCTCACAATTGATCGAGACCTTGAGGACGTCAAGGCTCAGGTCAAGCGGGAGATTGAGTCCGTCCGCGAGCAATTCGGCAACTTCGATTATAGGAGAAATCCGCCCGACTGGAGGGCTCCATATCAACTTCACAGACTACGGAGAGCGTTGCGCATTCGCTACCTAGCATTCAACATACGAAACGCAACTCCAGTCCCCGAAGGAGCAAAGGAGCTCAGGTGGGAACTAAAGGACATCTCTGACTAGGTCTGGTCACTCTCCCAGAAGTACAATCTCCAGCTTCCTCTTTCTAGGTCCATTATCAAAGTCACAGAAGACTATTTGCTGCCAAGTCCCTAGTGTCAGACTACCTCTCACGAAGGGAATAGTTAGACTAGGACCGATAATGGATGCCCTAATGTGTGAGTGGCCGTTTCCGTCTCCCCATCGAAGATGATGTTCATACACTATGTCCGGTGGAGCTAATCTGTCCATCGCGGCCGGGAAGTCCTTCAGGAGTCCTCCTTCATATTCAATAGTGGTCACAGAAGCAGTCGAGCCAGGACAGAACACAGTGCAAATCCCTGTAGTCAATCCACTTGCTCCGACAGCTTCAACCACTTGACCGGTTATATCAATCATGTCACAGTTACCATTGGTGGAGAATGATAGTGTCTTGTGGTAGGAACCCAATTGTAATCACCCTGCTAGGCAAATCTCCGTAGGATGCCCCTATATGACAGGTCCGCACCTTTTCCATCTTTCCTCCAGAAGGGAAGAAAAGAGTGAAGAATCTCG
>JBHLPB010000117.1:0-7795 GCA_048939905.1 Promethearchaeota archaeon | reverse complement strand
TAGGCTTGGCAGAGGAAAGATATCGTCATCTAAAGGAGTTCAGCGCAGGAATGATGCAGAAGTGCAAGCTTGCTGCAGCACTCGTACACGACCCCGATCTTGTGATTCTCGACGAGCCAACCGATGGTCTTGACCCCACTGGTCGCCAACAGATGCTTGACTTGATTCAGAAGCTATACAAGGAGGAGGGGAAGAGTGTGATAGTTTCGTCTCACCTCCTCTTTGATGTTGAAGAGGTATGCGATTGGGTCGTCGTCCTAGGCAGAGGCCGGATAGTCACAACCGGAAGCATGGACGAGCTATTGGCAGACACATCTGGAATGCTCAGGCTGAGAGTGACCGGAGATTCTGCAGCGTTTGCCAAGAAGCTAACAGCGCAGGGTTTAGAGGTCGAGGTAGAAGGCGCGTTCATAGACGTAAGGAAGTCGGACGGAATAGAATCCATAGTTCTCGAAGAAGTCAACGGTGACTCATCTGTGAGTCTTCGGTACCTTGGACGAAGGACCCAGACACTTGAAGACGTGTTCATATCAGTGGTTGAAGGGAGGAGTGATATGGAATGAGTGAGCAACAAGCTGATGACAGCTACGTCAGGAAGTTTGGATTCAGGCGTTTCACAGGCGTCAGACAGGCCCGTTGGGTCAGAATAATAGCTGTCGCTTGGTTCAACCTCTTCGAATCGATTCGACGATCGGGTTTCACAAAGGTGCTTTTGGTATTCATGTTCTTCAGCATCTTGGCGCAGGACGTAATCATCATCGTCATATCGATGTTCTCACCATTCATAAATCCCGGGCTTGATGTTGGTGCTCTTTTCCGCCACTCATATGCCGACTCAGTCATTGGAATGGTTGCAGTGGTAAATCGAGTAAGCGTCATACCAGAGGACATCTTTGGGCCGATTGGTCTGTTTCTACCGCTGTCACTCACCTCTGGAGGGATTAGCTTCATGTGGCTGCTTCTAATGGCGATGGTGGGCGGGGGTCTGATCGCGGATGACAAGCTCCACATGACGACGGAGGTCTACTTCGCACGCATCTCAAGGTTTGAGTACGTCATTGGGAAGCTGGCTAGCCTTGTCCTCTTCTCGGGGATTGTGGTCATGTTGCCAGCGGTTATCCAGTACTTCCTTCTGAACTATGGTCTGGGAACCGACATCTTCGCTAGTTTGGACTTGCTTCTTTGGGCGATAGGTTTCACACTCTTCTCTGCAATAATCGTGAGTCTCCTCACAATAGCCCTTTCAAGTCTAACAAAGAGGAGAGCAGTCGCAACTCTCTCTCTCTTCATTGCGGCGGTCATTATGTCAAGCTTCTATACAGCAGTTGCGTTGTCTTGGAATCAATCACAATCTCCTCTCCTTCTGTTAGACTTCATTGGAGTGCTATCCTTGTTGGGGGCAGTTTCTCTCGGATATACAGATGTAGTAGTGAATGGCTATGCTTTGAATTTCTATGACGGAATCGGAGTTGAAGCTATAATGGTCGTGGGAGCCGTCGGAGCTGTACTTCTCCTAGGAGTCCTAGCACTCATGTTGACCATCTTCAGGAGGGACACCTAGTGGCGGTCATTCAAATCGAGGAAGCTTCCAAGAGGTATGGCGAGGTTGTCGCAATCAGCAGGTTCAACATGTCGGTGAAGAAGGGATCGATCACTGGTTTTGTAGGTCCGAACGGTGCTGGCAAAACCACAACTATCAGGCTCATTACAGGTCTCGCAAGACCTGACAGCGGAGGTGTACTCGTCTTTGGTGAGAACCCGTTTGACAATGTTCGGGTGAAGGAGAGAATTGGCTACGTTTCCGAACATGATGATCTGTATTCATGGGCAACAGTCAAAGACTCAGTGAGGATGCTCACCAAGATCAATAGACCGAGAGATGGGGGAATCAACGAGCTTGTTGATAGAGCGATTTCTGAGGTTGGAATGTCCAAGTTCGTCGATAGAAAGGTCTCGGCGCTATCAAAGGGGATGAAACAGAGAACCAAGATTGCTGCGGCTCTGGCACATCAACCCGAGCTATTGGTTCTCGACGAACCCCTGGGAGGTCTAGACCCCTTAGGACGTCGTACAATCATGGACCTGATGGAGAAGATCAACGCTGATAGAGAAGTCACGATTCTCATTTCAAGTCATGTGCTTGAGGAACTGGAGCACTTGGCTAATAGAATCACCTTGATACATCGAGGTCAGACGGTGGCAGAAGGGGACCCCAAGAAGATACGAAGCTTGCTCTATCAGTACCCGCATGAGATTCTGTTCATATCAGCCCAAGACGATATGAAGAAGATAGCGAGTGGGCTTGTGGAGCTAGACGGCATCGTGAGATCCCTCACGCTGGCTGACGCCAAGGACGGCCTGGTTGAATGCAGAGTCATTACTCCCCAGCCAGAGGTCTTCTATGACGAACTCGTGCGCGTTGCAGTAGAGAGAAAGGCCACCTTTCTTCAGATGGACACACTTTCCGAGAGCGTGGAACGGTTGTTTGAGTTCTTGGTAACGTGAGGTGAAAAGGATGGGAACAGATACAATGCAATCATCAGCTACACAAGCGGGCTTCACAGGCTCTGTTCAGAATCTTCTAGTAAGAGGCGTCAGTATATTCTGGATCTTCATCAAGGCATTTGTCAAGGACAGGAAGAGCCATGTCTTAACACTTCTTGGTCTTCTTCCCGTGCCTGTGCTAATTCTCTCAGGCCAGGTTCCAACCAATCCATATCCTGCTCGAACATTCTTCATTGACCTCACACAGTCAATGTACATCTCTCTGCTCATTCCACTCTTCGGCCTGTTGCTGGGCACTGCGGCTCTGACAGATGAGATTGAGTCTCACACAATCGTACAACTCGTAAGTCGCCCCGTCAGGCGTGTCGAAATACTGGTCTGGAGATATCTCGCGACTGTGGTTGCAGGCACAATAGTAGCAATCATGGTCACAAGTGGTTTCTACATAACACTCAGCCTATATGCACCGGTTCCCCTGGAACTGCTGACTGGCTTCTGGGGAGTTTGTGCCATTTGTTGCGCAGTCTACTGTGCACTGTTCATCCTCTTGGGCGTGGCACTCAAACGACCTCTAATCTGGGGAGTCGTGATTACTCTCTATGAACAGCTTCTTGGCGTTCTCGCAGTGTTCCTAGGGGGAGCGGCGTTCTCAATCTCTGGCCACATACTTCACGTAGGAACTCAGTTTGTCGACTACTCGTACTCAATAGTGGATTGGACACCGAGCAGCTCGGGACTACTACTAGTCGTGATAGCTCTAATGAGCCTCGTCATTTCGACCGTGATCTTTCGACGTAGAGACTTGTCCTAGAGAACCTTGGCTCATCAATGCGTGGACTATACCAAAGACCGCCTAGTATAACCACCCATAGTGGAGGCTTTTCTGGCATCTCTGCCATAAGACTCCTCCACTCGGAAGCTCCACTAGTGCTATTTTTATAGCCAGAAAAGAGACTACAGCATGTTCACATGTCTGGCGATTCATGCGCGATGGACGTCAGGCATCTCAGGGAGGTCTTCAAGATGTCACCACGGAAGAAGGCGGACGATTCAGAGGAAGCAGATGATCTTGACTACGAGGAATTCGAGGATAGCAGGCTCGATGAAGATACGATTGACATGGGCGATGAAGGAGTGTCAGGTCTGGATGTGACTGACCTCCCAGGTGTAGGTCCCGCCATTGCGAAGCGACTCTCCGAGGCGGGCTACAAGAGCGTTGAGGCAATTGCAGTCGCCTCGCCTGCTGAGCTTGCGGCAGCTGGTTCCATAGGCGAAACTACAGCGACGAAAATCATCAAGGCGGGACGCGAAATGCTCGACATTGGTTTCGAAACCGCGGACCTGCTGCTTGAAAGGAGGCGAACAGCAGGGAGAATAGCAACCGGGTCCAAGGCTCTGGATGAGCTCTTCGGTGGTGGCTTAGAAACTCAGGCCATAACCGAGATGTACGGATCATTTAGGTCTGGGAAGACGCAGATGGCGCACCAACTAGCTGTCAACGTGCAAAGACCGCCTGAGGAGGGCGGTTTATCGGCGACAGCAATCTATGTAGACACCGAAGGTACATTCAGGCCAGAACGCTTGGAGGACATGGCCGAGGCCTACGGCATGGACAAGAAGAAGGTGCTGAAGAACGTAGTCTGGGCCCGAGCATACAACTCAGATCACCAGATTCTTTTGTGTGACCAAGCCATGGAGATGGCTCCTGAGAGAAATGCGAAACTGCTGGTGATAGACTCAGTAACAAGCCACTTCAGAGCAGAGTATACAGGGCGTGGAACGCTGGCAGCAAGACAGCAGAAGCTCAACAAGCACTTGCACCATCTTCAGAGAGGTGCAGAAATAAACAACATGGCGGTTTATATCACCAATCAGGTCATGTCTAGGCCCGACGCTTTCTTCGGAGATCCAACTGCACCAGTTGGAGGACACGTGCTCGCTCACGTTCCTCAGACACGTTGCTATCTGAGGAAGTCAAAGGGCGAGAGACGGATATGCAGACTTGTCGACTCACCGAATCTTCCCGAGGGAGAGGCAGTCTTCACTGTTGTGAAAGACGGAATTCGAGATGTCTAGGCAAACTCGTACGGCACGACCACGTATCAGCCGGAATGGCTGGCCCCTAATCAAACTGCGCAGAGTTGACTATATCTTGGACTGAGTGGTTCCACTGTTCAAGCCCCGCTGGGCTCGAAGGGTATGAATCGTAGAGCTTTGAGATACGTTTCATTAGCCCTGTAGCTTTCTGGAGGCTCCTTAGCAAGCCTATCTTCCCGACACCTCTCCTAAGCCGTCGCAACTTGTCGAAGGTTCCAAGAGACAAGCCGTCTCCCCGATTTGCGGCCATAAGGTCTCCTGCTTCAAGAATTCTCTTCTCGAATCCGAAGTCCATGTCCTCATCAGAAACAGATTGCAGGAGCCTTCGGAAGATATCGAGCGAAGCAAGGCGCTTACCAAAGCCCCTCATGAATCGTACGTTGTAATGCCAGAGTCCAGATGCGTTTAGCTGGTTTCTCGCAATTGCTCCCTTGGCCACTTCTCCCAGGATTATCCCTGCACGCATCCCTGCGCCGATGCCACCTCCGTGTATTGGGTTCACCTGTGAAGCCGCATCACCTACAAAGGCGACACCTCCAGCTACGAGTGACATGAGAGGACGTCTCACTGGTACTGCTCCTCCACCGCTATCAATCAGCGAACTGCGATGAAGAAGGGGATATCTTTTCTTGAAACTCTGGAAGTAGGACTTCGGTGAGCCCCTGCCTCCACCACCTGTGACACCAATTCCTGCGTTCACTTCCTGGACACCCTTGGGGAAGATCCAGGCATATCCGCTGGGAGCCACTCCTCCGCCTAGAAATACTCGGGCAACCCCAGGTTCTGCCAAGGGCATACTGAGCTTGAGAATCTCACGGTGACAGAGCGCGACGTCCTCCCTGTCTATCGTCCTCTCAACAAGGGGGTCGTCGAGCTTGTTTCTGATTGTGCCGGCGTAACCACTTGCATCGATGACCAGTTTGCAGTAGGTGTTCCGTTCAGTACCACCTTCTGACTTGTCCTTATAGATTACTCCTGCGACTCTCTCCTGGTGTAACAATGGCCCAGTAACATGGCACTCTGATTTGAAGGCCACTCCAGCGTCTATGGCCTCTTTGAGAAGCCGCTGACCAAACTCAATTCGGTTGACTGTCCAGCCGTCAAACTCAGTCCAACCTCTAACTCTCAATTCATTCGACATGCTGGGTGGATAAACGTCTGCTCCAGCAATCTCACAAGAAATCTCTGATCCTACGGGAAAATCAATCCCTGTTGCCTCGAAATGCGACTTACTAATCTCATCACCACAGACCTTCCTACCGACTTCATGCATGGGTTTCCTGTCAAGTAGTAGTGTCTTGAGGCCCATCTCTGCGCATCTTCGAGCCGCCACACAACCGGCCGAGCCAGCGCCTACAACAATCACACTGGGTCGTTTCAAAGTCTGTCGACGATGGAGTCTTGTGGAGAGTTATAAATCCGTTCGTCGGAAGCTATCGGTTTAGAGACATAGTCGGTCCTAGAGATGCCGGAACTCGATGATCACGACTGATACAATCAGGACACCTACTATCACGACAAGTAACGGAGGCATCCAGTTAAGAAACATCACGAAATAACGAACAAGGGTAGGCAGGTCAAGGGGAATTACGACCAAGATAGCATAGAGAAACAGAAGACCTGAGGCTGCGAAGATTGGATAAAAGACTGGACCTCCACTGATTACAAGAAGCAAGACTACTACACCCATGCGGCTCTTGACAGGGTCAAGCAACGGAATTGGAAGCGTTTCATCATCACTGAACTGGAAGTAGTAGCTGATGAGGAGGGTCGGCATTCGTATCCTGATTAGCTCAAGCACTTGAATGCCAAGCTGGACAGAGAGCAGGACTACTGAGTGGAGGAGCATGTAGCCCAGAATCAGTGCGTTGATGATAGGTAGTCCGTTTGCCAGAATCTGAAAACTCTCAACAATTCCGACAAAGACGAGGAAGTTGAGTACAAAGAGTGCGAAATGTCCGACTGCACCTTTTACAACCTGGCGTCGCGTTACCATACTCAATCAGTCCGAGAAACGCCTCTAGACCCCCAGTTTAAAGGGTTTGCTTGGGTCTGGCCCTTCAACCTGGGTGGGACCTAGCTCACGCTGTTTCTCGATTGCTCTCGTGACGAGTTCCGTGAAGAGCTCGTTGATGTTCTCTCCTGTCTTGGCGCTCGTTTCATAGTGAAGCACATCGAGCCACTTTCTGATCATCATTCCAGCAGCTGAGGGTACGAGTCGATCAGATCTATCTATCTTGTTGGCCACGACCGAAACCACAGCATTGGGACAGACTGTAATGAATCTAGTAAACCAGTCACCGATGTCCAGGAAAGTCTGAGGCCGTGTCACGTCATAGACGATAATCGCCATAGTCGCTCCAGCCATGTATCGCCTACGAAGCTCATTGTATGTGGGCTGGCCGGCAAGATCCCAAAGAACAACTCTCGCAGTGACCCTGTTGCCGTCAGGCATTGTCACATCCACCGTTTTTAGTGCAAAAGTAGTACCGATGGTGGCGATGTACCTCTCACTAAAGCTGTCCTCGGTGTATCGTTTGATACAACTGGTCTTCCCAACAGCACCATCACCTAGGGCGACCAGTTTGAACATGTGAGAGATCTGTTCGGTGGACACGGTGTTGCCGTCCTAGGATTCACTGCCCTGCTAAGATGCCGAGTATTGGTATTTAATAGTTCTCGGAATATCCTCGCGCTAGCGATAGAGAAGCCCGACAGACAATTGAACATCAGAAGAACCCTTTTGTGGGCCTCTTTCACATAGCAACCGACAAAGACTAGGAGTCCGTAAGATGGCAGAGCAGTTTCTGAACCGCCTAAAGGATATCGAGAAGAGCATCGGTGCGCTTGATGAAACACTGAAGAGAATGATCACTATCCTTGGCGCCATGACGGAGATACGGTCAGACATTCGCATGGCCAAAGAAGAAATCCTCGATGCTATCAAGGCAGCTCCAGAAGGAGGAACTGGTGCTGCACCAGACATGGATGAGATTGCAGTCCTCATAAAGGGTCAGTTCGACACAATTGGAAAGTTCATTAATGATGCGATGGAGAGCACCAGAGCTGACATATTCGCGGCAATGAAACAGATGCCTGCACCAGCCGCTGCACCACCCGCTCCTGCAGCTAGACCTGCTCCGACACCTAAGCCTGCCCCCACTCCAGCTCCGGAACCACCTGCTCCGGAAAT